>JBOFRC010000024.1:0-88363 GCA_051650825.1 Sarcina sp.
TTACAGTATCTTGATACTCTTTTCCTATGTTATAAACGATATTTGTATCGCCGTTTCCTATAACCGTTGGAACTTTATAGTTTGCTAAGTTTCCACCTACAACTTCACTAGCTTTTACGGCTACTCCATTTACTGTAATCCCTAGAATTTTATATCCTTTTAGTATTACTGGATTTTTAATTCCTGATGTTTCTCCTGTAACTCCAATTGTTCCATTCTCTTGTGGAATCATTGTTTGTGGTTTTCCATTGATTAATACTTTTACCGTATCTTGATACTCTTTTCCTATGTTATAAACGATGTTTGTATCGCCGTTTCCTATAACCGTTGGAACTTTATAGTTTGCTAAGTTTCCACCTTCAACTTCACTCGTTTTTACGGCTACTCCGTTTACTGTAATTCCTAGAATTTTGTATCCTTTTGGTATTACCGGATCTTTAATTCCTGATCTTTCTCCTGTAACTCCAATTGTTCCATTCTCTTGTGGAATCATTGTTTGTGCTTTTCCATCAATTAATACTGTTGTTGTATCTTGATACTCTTTTTCTATTGTATAAACTACATTTGATGTTCCATCTCCAAGAGTCATTTTTCCAAGAGCTACTTCTGAACTAACATTAGTAGGTTTACCATTTGGATTTTGATTTGTAATTTCAACAATTTTATATCCTTTTGGCGCTTTATATTTATAGTTTTTATAACTATCACCATAAACTCCTGTTTCAACAGTTTTTAATGCGTCTTCCCATTTCCCAGTAGTTTTATTATAAACTCCTACATTTAGTGCTGCTTTTTCTTTTGCTATTGTATATACAAGATTTTGTGCTCCACCTATAATTTCAGCATTTGCTAATTGTGTCATTGTAACTGATTTACCATTTAAAGTTATTCCTGTAATTTGATATCCTGCTGGTGGATTATAAACATAATTCTGAAAACTACTTCCCACAGTTGCTTTTTGAACTTCATGATTTTTTTCTTCAATTTCATGTGTTGATGCATTATTAACCTGTACATTTAAAACCCCTTCTAAAGGTTTAAGATAAAATTGTACAATTGTTAATCCTGAATTTCCTAAAATCCCAGTATTAGCAAACCAATTTTCATTTACTTGTTGTTGCTGATTGTTATTCTTAACTATTGTTTTTACATACTCATACCCAAATAACTTCATCAGCTGTGCATTATTCACCATATCTACATTTTGTTGTAGGTGATCCTGTGCTGTTGCTGGTGTTAAATCATATAATCCATCATTATTATTACCATTACTTATCAAACTTTTTAAAGTATAAGTTTTTCCCTTATACGTAATTTTTCTATTTAATTGATAATTAGATAAACTAGCGGTTACTCCTTCATTATTAATTTCTAATACAGAAGAACTCCACTTATCATTTACTGAAACTCCCGCAGGAGCTAAAACAACTATATTACTATTTGATCCAACATTATCATGTGCATCATAATATTTAAATTGAGATGTAGTATATTGAAAATTATTAGCATTAACTCCTGTCAGTTTAACATTATATTTCATCTGCCAAACTGAATATCCAGGTATTGTAGTATTTACAACATACCCAACCATATTTTTCAAACTCATACCGCTATGATATCTAACCCAACCACTTGCAGGGTTCTGTACCCAATCTATTGCATCTTGTAATCCTAAAGGATTCGAACTAGTAACTATTTGATTATTTAAACCAAAAGAAAGTTTATCAGCTGGTAATACCCATACTGTTCCTTGACTTACACTATCTATTCCTGTAAGTTCAGCACTTAATCCACCTTGAGATGGTTCACCTGAATTTCCAGGTAAAGAGTTATGTGATGCTACAGGTAATTCTCCTGCTATTACATATTGTTTTGTTACCATTGAACCATTATATACTTCATCACTTAATTCTGAAGTATTTCTTACACTCACGCCTGAAGAACCATGTATTGCTGCATTTGATGTTATATCAACAATACCAATATTAATTCCCTGTGTTGGAATCCAATTTGAATTTATCTCTTTTTTAGGTACTAAATTATTATTTATACTATAAGCTATACCACTTGGATTATTAGGATTTTTACTTCCTAAAGCTACTGATATACCTATACTAGTTGTATTAGGGTCTGTATATTTACATGGTATTGATATTTCTTGCGATGCACTCATAACTTTTGGACAAGTTATTATAATTTTATTTCCATCTATCTTATACTCATTTGGAGTTATGGTTATATTTCCTATCTGTATATTGCCTGTAATTTTAAAAGGTGCCCCCATATTAACAGTAAAAGTAGTATCCTTAGTAAATACAGAATCTGCATTTGGATTACTTGCACCTAAATGAAGTTGTACCACATGATTTACAGCTAACCATTTAGATGAAACTATTCTACTTTGATTTGAATCATTATCTATATCTGTAGATATATTATAATAATATGCTATATTCATAGATGATGAATCATGTGAAATCTCACCACATCTTATAGATGATGTAGTTCCAACTCCATTTCTAAAAATACCATTTCCACCAGACCAAACATATCCTACGGTAACTTGATTGCTATCCCCTAAATAAAAGTAATTTACTTTATTATTATCTGTTGAAACATAATCTCTTTTTGGGTCTGTTCCTTTTACTCTGTCAGCATCAGCTTGACTTGGATTTATTGGTACTCCAAGAGTCATAACCTTAGAAATTACTACTGTACCATTATCAGATATTGGAGTATACCATCCACCTACGCTTAAGCTATTTCCCTTATTATATTGGCCCTCATTATACACAAAGTTTATAGTTTGAATAGGCTCTGTAGTATTTTGTATTTGACTAGCTGTATATTTTTGTATTCCTGAAATAGAATTACCTGATACTATTTCTTTAAAAATTTGCGCTTTTTGCTCTGGAGTTCCATTCTCCATTATTTGCATATCAGAATTATCTAAATGAACAAATGTCTGATTCGAATCAACTTCTAGCCCACTTACTGTTTTTGCAACGACCTGTCCACTAACTACTAATGATCCACTATAAATTTTATAATCTGTTCCAAGCCCTTTACCTATAACTGATTTATAAGTATTTGTAGGATGGTACCAAGTTTGATTATAAATAGATGATTGTGACATCGGTGTTATGGGTACATTTCCTGTTTCTTTAGGAACATAGTTATAGTCAATACTATTTGAAGAATAACTTACGTTCGTTGTATTATTTAGCGTATTGTTATTTAGTCCACTATAAGATACATTTGTTGGAACAATTTGTATAGATGAAATTATACTCTTACTATTATCTTTTGGACTAACAGTAAAAATGTTACTTAAGTTACCCATTTTATTGAGTAGACTTCCTGTAATTGTATACTCACCTGTATTTGAATTATATGTAATACCTGGTATTAATTTAGCTTTAATATCAACATTACTTGAATTACTGAATATTTTAAAACTTAATGATTTTAATTTATGACTTTGAGGATTATATATCCCAAGGTTATTATTATTTTTCAAGTAATTATTAAATCCTACAGTTAACTTTCCATTGTTTAAACCAATATTTGAATATATTGTATCTTGATATTTATTAGTAACTTTATATGTTGGCAATTTGATAGGTATAACATGCCCATCATAATTAATTTGCATATTAGGAATATAATTCATATTCCAATCAGCTTCATTAAATGAAATTGAACCACTAAGCATAAAACTTGATGTACTATTTAAATTAGTAGCATTTCCTAATTGAATCTGTATTTGTTTTAAAATTGCAGCTTCTGCCTTTTTAGCCTGTGGTGTTTGAGGTCCTGTATATGATAAAGTTGGTGCTGCTGATAAACTAAAATCAGAAACATTAAACTTTTTACCATTACTGCTCATTAAAGAAACCGGTATGTTAAATATAATTTTCGTACCAGTAGTTACTATATTTCCAGTAGCAGGAACTCCATTGCTTGGTTCATATGAATTATTTGTTGTGACCTCATTAACAACCTTTTGAAATGTAGGTGCTCCAACATTTATATATAAATTTCCATACTTAATAGTTGAATTACTTACTATAAAATTTGTAGCAGTATCACCTATTTTTTCAGTATTATTATTGTTATTTTTTTTTGTGCTCTTATCATCCTCATTATTGATATTTTGATTATTCTCTCCAGTATCCTTTTGAACCTGTACATGCTCATTAGGAGATGGTGTGTTGTTTAAATAACTGTTACCAATTGTTGGAATTGTTGTAATAGCTGCAATTCCAGCTAAAACTTTTTTCTTCATTTGTTATTCTCCTTATTTCACTGAAATTTATCTGATAGTTAATATTTTTAATACTCCTATAAACTTAACTTAGATAGGCAGGAGTAAATTCATTTTCAGTCTTTTATATGTATAAAAACATAACTTATGTACCTATTCTACCATATAGTATAAGTGCTTCAAATTTTTATATGCAATATTTTGATTGTAATTTTATACATTTGCATTTATTTCTTTAATTTAAATAAAATAAAAGGAGTAAAAAAATACTTTTTTTACTCCTTTTTCCTTATATTTTAGATAAATTATCTTTTTTAGTCTTTTTTAACAGCATTTTTGAAACCTATAAATGTTGCAAGCATATAACCACCATACACTACTAAAATAACACTACCTGTTATCACAGCAGGAACAACGATACTTTGATTTCCAAAACTTTCAACAAAATCTGAAACCGCATTAATCCCAACTATAGAATCTACTATTGCTAATACTAAAGGTAACATAAACGCTGTTACAACTTGCTTTAGAATAGCTTTATTTATCATACTTTCTGTAGCACCTATTTTTCTTAAAATAGAATATCTTTCTTTACTATCAGTTGCTTCAACTAATTGTTGTAAAGCTAAAATTACTGATGAAGTTAGAAGGAACACTATTCCTAAATAAATTGCTATAAATAATATTAATGTAGACATTCCTTGATTTTGTGCTATAAGGTAATCTCTATTTGATGCAAATAACATAATATCATTTCCACCTTTGTAGTGTTGTAATAGTTCATCTGCTTTATTTTGTATAGCGTTCTCTACTGTTGAGTTATCATATCCTGATTTAACATTACCGTTAATTACAACTGTAGAATTTCCTTTAACATCCCCTAAGTTCTCTTTAACAAAATCATTTGGTACTATTACTGTTATAGACTTTTGAGTAACTGAATTATTTTGTAGAGTATCTTGAAGAACTGTTTTATTTTCTATATTATAAGTTTTATTATTAATCTCAAGTTTAGCATTTGCATCTAACATCTTATTTAATTGATCTACTATTTTATGATCTTTAGCTATAACCAAAACTCCATTATCAGGAAGTGTTATCTCTTGTTTTCCTGCAAATTTTAAATAGCTATTATAACCATCTAAAGTTATATAGTTTGTGTATTGATTAATAAGATTTCCTGCTCCGCTAACTATATTAGCTTTATTATAATTGTAATTTACATATCCATAGTAATTAACTTCTTTATTAAAATCACTATATACACTATTAGCATCTTTAATTCCTTGTTCTAAAGTAGCTGCCTTGTCTCCATTTGCATAAACATTAAGGCTAACATCATAAGGAGTATTACTTTTTAAAGATTCTGTAAGTCCATTTTGAATACTTACCCCTGTTGATAAAGCTGAAATTGTAACAAATAACATCAATGAAATAAGTGACATTGATACAAAGTTAGTATTAATTTTACTATTCATCTGCTTTGTAACAAATATATTTAAACCTCTAAGATATCTATTCTTATTATTTTCACTAATTACTACTATAAATCCTGATAGTCCATAGAAGAATAAGAATGTCCCAACAGTTCCTAACCCTACTGAAATATATAGAATCCCTGCATTGTTTAGCCCTTCTTTAGTTATCAAGATGTATCCTGCTATTAATAATACTATTCCTATAGCAAAAATAACTAATAATAATCCTCTATTTTTTATTTTTATTTTTTCATTCTTTCTTCCAGCTGTTAATAAATCTATAAGTTTGTACTTAGTTACAACTATAGTATTAAAAATCATAACTAATAAGAAGATAATTCCAAAATAAATTAAAGTTTTTATTATAGCATCTGGTGCAAGAACAAATGATATCTTTGATATTTGTCCACCAAATAATTTTGATACAAGCATTGATAAACCTTGTGAAACAAAGAATCCAGCAACAAGTCCAATAACAAATGAAAAAATTCCTACTAAAAATGTTTCAAGAACTAAAATTCTAGAAATCATCCCTTTAGACATTCCAAGACTTGTATAAATTCCAAGTTCTTTTTTTCTTCTCTTTATAAGGAAATTATTAGCATAAATAATTAATGCACAAAGAATTATAGATACAAAAACTGATAATACATTTGTCATAGTTGCCATTACCTGAACATAATCCTTAGTGCTACCTGATAATGTACTCATAAATGACTGTGAACCTATAGCGTTAAAAGAATAAAAGATACATACGGCAAAACTTAATGTTAAAAAGTAAATTGCATAATCTTTAAAACTCTTTTTCAGATTGTTTTTTGCCATATTAAATAACATCTATATCACCACCTAGAAGAGTTACAACTTCCATGATTTTATTGAAGAATGTTTTTCTATCATCATTTCCCTTAATAAGCTCATTAAATAATTTTCCGTCTTTTATAAATAAAATTCTTTCAGCATAACTAGCTGTGAAAGCATCGTGAGTTACCATTAAAATTGTAGCCTCTAGTTCTTCATTTAACTTCTCAAATGATGTTAAAAGTTGAGATGCGGATTTTGAATCTAACGCACCAGTTGGCTCATCTGCAAGTATCAAACTTGGCTCTGTAACTATTGCTCTTACTGCTGCTACTCTTTGCTTTTGACCTCCTGAAATTTCATAAGGATATTTATTTAATATTTCTTTAATTCCAAGTCTTTTAGCTCCTTCATTAACTAACTGATTAATTTCCATAGGCTTTCTCCCCTGTATAGTTAATGCTAACGCTATATTCTCATAAGCAGTAAGTGTATCTAGTAAATTAAAATCTTGAAAAATAAAACCTAATTCATCCCTTCTAAACTTTTCAAGTTTTTTTCCTTTTAGATTTGTTATCTCAGTGTTGTTTATCTCTATACTACCACCAGAAACATTATCAATTGTAGAAATACAGTTTAAAAGTGTTGTTTTACCACTTCCTGAAGGTCCCATTATACCAATAAACTCACCCTTCTCAACACTAAAACTTATATTATCAATAGCTTTTGTTAGGTTATTTTTTCCCCCATAATATTTTTCTATATTTTTTACACTCAATATTTTTTCCAAACCAAACACCTCTAATTTCATATTTTATATTTTATATTTTATATTTTATATATTTCTCTCTTCCATGCTTTAATTATATCTTTTACTTATATTTTCTCATATTGCCTAAGCTTTCATTAATCTTTCATTTTTGTAAGATATAAATATTAACATGTATGCAAAAAAATAAGCAAGAGAAATTTCTTTCTCTTGCTTAATAGAATTATATATTATAAAGGTAAATTTAAACGGGTTTATATTAATAACTAGAGTAACTTTGACAAGTTATATTATACTAAAGCTTTAGCTGCAGCTAATATTTCATCATAACTTGGCTCAAATCCTACTTCTTGTAAGTACTCAACAAATTTAATTGTTCCATCTTTAGCAACAACAAATGAAACTCTTCCTAAAAGACCTAACTCTTCTATTAATGTTCCTGTTGTGTTAGCGAAATCTGCATATTTGTAGTCTGAAACTATTTGTATATCGTCTCCTTCTACATCAACACACCATCTGCTTTGTGCGAAAGGTAAATCTTTTGATACAGCTATAAGTTTTATACCATCTAATGATTTAACTTCTTTAGCCATTCTTTTAAGTTCTGAATCACATACTGGAGTATCTATTGAAGGAACTGCAAGTACTATTCTTACACCTTCTGTATCTCCAAAGTTAAATTCAGCAAGACCTTCTCCTACAGCTTTAAATGCTGGGAATTTTTGTCCTACTTCTAATTGATCTCCAACTAATGTTACATCGTTTCCTTTAAATTGAACTATTTTCATATTGGTATCCTCTCTTTCTCATTCGTATTCTATTCATCATTAATTAAATTATTTATATATTTAAAATTTGCATCGCCTAAATTTCAAATATATAAAATATTTTGTCTCAAATTTCTGTTTGCGTTTATTAAATAAATTATACTTTATTTTTTGTACATCTGAATTATACTACTAAAAAATAAATATTTAAAATGCTCTAAATTTTAATACTTTCAAAAAAAATCGTATATTATAAAATTTTAATTAAATAAACTCCGTCTTACAAAGAACAATTTTCAAAAATTTTGAGAATAAAAAATGACTTTTATATTTCCTAGTATTTTGATAAGGATTGCTACATTTCAAAATATTTACCCTTAGGTATTCTTAATTCAACTTTAGTATACTCACCTTTTTCTGATTTTATAAATAATCCTATGCCAAGACCTTTACATATTTTTTTTGATATATAAAGCCCCATACCTGTTGATTTAGAAAATTTTCTTCCATTTTCTCCTGTAAAGCCTTTTTCAAAAACCTTACCTATATCTCTTGAATCTATTCCACATCCGTTATCTTCAATGCTAAGATTAACAGCATTCTCTACTTTTCCAATTTCTATTTTCAATTTTGCATTAACATCTTTAGAATATTTAATAGAATTTTGTATTATTTGATTTAAGATAAATTTAATCCATTTCTCATCAATAAATATCTTTTCATCACCTTCTGATATATCAATAGAAATTCTTCTCTCAATAAAATCTTTCGCTCTACTTCTAATAACACTATTAATAATTTGTTTTAAAGAGACTTCTTTTATCCTATAATCCTTACTAACATCTTCACTTCTAGAATAATATAAAACCTGCTCAATAAAGCCATCAATTAAATTTAATTCTTTTTGTATCTTTGATGTTATATCATTCTTATTATTTTCTATAATAAGGTCTGCTGATGCTAAAGGTGTTTTAATTTCATGTACCCACGATTCTATATAATCTCTATATTCATCTTTTTCTATTTCATACTTACGCACATAATCATTCATTGATTTTGTTGCAGTTCTTAAAACTTCATGAATAAACTTTCCCTCTTCAAAATTTGGTTTTTTCACAACCTCTGCAATTAAATACTGCTTATCTAAATCCTCAATTACAGAACCTATCTTTTTATAATACTGATTAAATTTTAAATATTCAGATACTATATATACCACCAAAGGTAAAAACCATATAATAAATAACATACCTGCATTTAAAATACTAAAACCACTTATAAACATAGCTCCCGCTACTATTATATAAATACATAAATTTATTAATATAAATACGATCCTATCCTTTATATAACTAAAAAAAACCATAAACATCCCTCTCCTTGATAATCATAAATCACTATATTTTCTAATATCTAATAAAATTATAAAACCAATTATATTTTTTCGAATTCTAAGTAAAATCTTTTTAATAGCTAAAAAATAATCTCTAATAAATTCTCGATAAAAATTTATTAGAGATTACATCTTTTAGTTATGTATTATTTGTACTCACCGTTAAAATATGACCTTACGGTATCAGCCCAATGATATGGCGCAACAGTTGAATATAATGCAAGTAAAACAAATATTATTAATATTGCAAAAATTATTGTGTCCTTCATTGCTTTTGTACTACCATTTTTTTTCTTTCCGCTTAAAAAGATAAATACTATAGCACCTATTCCTATTAATGTTGCGATACCAAAAAGCAAGTTAGCTTGTAATGCTGTCATAACCATTGCAAATTACCTCATCTTTCAGTAAATATTCTTCTGTATTATACCACTAAAGTAATTTTTTTTAAATGTGTAAGCATTTTATATAAAAAGACAATCTACTTACCATCTGACATTATATACCCAAGTCCTCTTCTAGTTTCTATAACATCTTTTATATCTATTTCCTCAAGTTTTTTTCTAAGCCTTGTTATATTCACAGAAAGAGTATTATCATCTACAAAATAATCAGTTGACCATAAATAATTCATCATATCCTCACGTGATACTATTTTATTTTTATTCTTCATTAAATAAGATAATATTTTTATCTCATTCTTACTTATATCTATAGCTTTATTATTTTTTATATTTTTAACTTCTCCACTTTCTAAATTAAGTTCTAAATCTATAAAACTTATAACATTAGAATTTTCACTATGTTTATTTCTATTAGATCTTTTTAATATTGCTTCTATTCTAGCTAAAAGTATTTGAGTATTATATGGCTTAGTTATAAAATCATCAGCACCTATATTCATGCTCATAAGCTCATCAAACTCACTATCTCTACTAGTTACAACAACTATAGGAACATCTGATTTTTTTCTAAGTTCCCGACAAATATAATATCCATCAAAAACAGGCAAATTAATATCTAACAAAATAATATCTGCATCTAAATTTAAAGTTTCTTCTATTATATTTTCAAAATTCTCAAATGCCGTAACTTCATATGCATTTCTCTCTAAAAATGTTTTTAGCTCTTCTCTTATTGATTTTGTATCTTCTATTATTACAATTTTATACACTCTAATCACCTATTTTTTATTTTATATAATTTAGTTAGCAAATTTTTATTATTTTAATCTTTATTCTTCTTTTTACATTCATCTAACGTCCTATATCTATAAAAATATAACGCAGAGAATTTTCTTTAATATAATTGAAAGATAAAAAATCTAACATCCGCTATTTATAAAAGCATAGCATCTATTATGAAACCTTTAAGTCTACCTTACAATATACTTCTTATTTTCTAAAACTACGTACTTATAATCTTTGCTTAATTATAAACACGCTCTCTTCTTATTTAAATTATAACAAAAATAATTGTATTAATTCTTCTTTTAGTATAAAAATTCTAAGTATAACTTACTAGTCAATAGTAATAAATATATTTTGATATTATAATCCTTTTAGATTAAAAAAATTAATATACAAAGGGGTCTATTTAATGACTAACACAAAATTAAATTACAAACTAACTACGTACTCATGTTTTGTAGGAATATTCATACAAGCTATCATAACTAATGTTACAGCTATTTTATTTGTACCTATGATGAGTTTATATAATCTTTCATATAAACATTTAGGAATATTAATAGGTATTAATTTCTTCTCACAAATAGTTTCAGATATAGTGTTTGGGAAAAAAATTGATAAACTAGGATATAAAAAACTAGTTCTTCCGGCAGTTTTAGTTGCTTTTTTTGGATTGATATTATTTGCAGCTACACCTTTTATCTTTAAAACACACATATTCATAGGTCTTGTAATTGCTACAATAATTTTTGCTAGTTCGTCTGGCTTACTTGAAATTCTTTTAAACCCTATAGTTGATTCTATATCTAAGGAAGAAAACAAAAATGATACAACTATGGCTCTTATGCATTCTTTTTACGCTTGGGGACAAGTTGCCACTATAATTATTACAACACTTTTCTTATTTATTTTTGGATATGAATCTTGGCAACTAATTATCTTATTTTGGGCAATAGTTCCTATAATAAACTTCTTTATGTTTCTAAATGCAAAATTTCCTAAAACCTCTGGAGAAGATATGCATACAACTAATAAAAATTTATTTAAAGATAAAATATTTATACTATGCCTTTTAGCAATAATGTTTGGAGGTGCATCTGAAGTTATAATGAATCAATGGACCTCGACTTTCATGGAAAATTCTTTACATTTACCTAAGGTTACTGGAGACTTAATTGGTATGTGTGGATTTGCAATAATGCTTGGAATAGGTAGAACTTTATATGGAGTTTTCGGCGAAAAATTTAATATGCAAAATGTATTAGTAAAAGGCTCTCTTTTTGCATTTATTACTTATTTGTTAGTAGCTTTAAGCCCATTAAAATCTATCAGTATAATCTCTTGTATCTTAACAGGATTCTTTGTCAGCCTTTTATGGCCAGGTACACTTGTTATAACATCAGAACTATTTCCTAAAGCCGGTGCATGGATTTTTGCTATGCTTGCTGTCGCTGGTGATATAGGTGCTGCCTTTGGTCCATTTGTAACTGGACTTGCTATTGATTATAACTTCTTAGGAATAATTTCTTTTGGTGCCATTATTCCATCTGAAGAATTATCTATAAGATTTGGATTATTATTAGCTGGAATCTTTCCTTTACTATGTTTTTTATGTCACTATAAATTAAAAAAATTCTACAAATAATAAGCAGCAGTTAAAATTTGTTATATAAGGGAATTTCATTTCTTTCTAAAAATGTATTTACAAATACGCTATTATTAAGTTACAATTTAATTAAATATGTAACATATAAACCACAAATTCACAAAGAGCTATATTAAATTTAACTAATTTAATATAGCTCTTATTTTAAGTCTATTTTACAATTTAAAACTCTTTATCTAATCCTAGTTTTTTCTATCTAAAACATTGAATCCTCTGAAACAAGCTCTAATATTTCATTAAAAAATTCTCTTTGTCCTTTTATGCCCTTTATTACTTCCTTTTCTATTTTCCCATCCCTTAAATATAATACTTTATCAGAATAAGAAGCTACCATAGCGTCATGTGTAACCATAAGAACAGTTATTCCTCTTTCATCGTTTATATTTCTTAAAAATCTCATTACTCTTTTTGAATTTTCTTTATCTAAGTTACCTGTTGGCTCATCAGCTACAATAATTTTAGGGTTTGCAACTAAAGCTCTAGCAATAGCTACTCTTTGCTTTTGTCCTCCTGAACATTCTGTAGGCATTTTTTTCAAAACCTCATTAACATCTAAAATCTCAGATATAACTGCTATATCTTTATCAATTTCATTTTTATCTATAGCATTTAATGTAAGTGGTAAAGTTATATTCTCTGCACAAGTTAAATTTTCTAAAAGATTAAAATCCTGAAATACAAATCCTATAGTTTTATATCTAAGCTGCGATTGATCAGCCTCTGACATAGTTTTAAGCTTTTTCCCATCTATATATACATTGCCTCTTGTAGGTGTATCCATACTTGATATAAGATTTAATAAAGTAGATTTCCCTGAGCCAGATGGTCCCATAATTGCAATAAACTCTCCTGTTTGAACCTCTAAATTTATATCATTAACAGCAACTGCCCCAATGTTTTTATTTACTGCAAGTCCACTTTTTTCAAACATTACATATTCTTTTCTAAGATTTTCTGCTTTTATAATTGCTCCCATATCTATACCCTCCATTAATTATGATTTTTTAGTTCTGCTAATTTACTATTATAAATTTTTACTGAAATTACGTATCCTATAATTACTAACAAGGCATAAGCACCACAAAATCCTAAAACTACAGCTATAGAAATAATTCCTTGTGCTTTAAGTCCATATAAAAATATAATACTTTGTATTAGGGGAATTCCTGCTACAAAAATAAAATATAAAAACAATTCCTTACTAATAATCTCCTTTAATTCCTCATATCTATATCCTAATTGTTTTAAAGTTTTAATTCCTGCCATTCTTTTCTCAAGCTCAAAAACTAATTTATATACATAAGCTATAACTGCTATAATAAGCATCAAACTAGCACCTATAACTCCAATTGCCAATGTTTTTTTGCTTTGCTGTGCAAATACAAATGTACTTGCCACTACAAATCTAATAAATGCAAATCCTAATATTAGAAAAATACTGCTAGTTACTAAATCTTTTACTGACTTTGCTATTATTAATTTTTTAGCATCAAATCTATACTTTCTTTTAATTCCTAGCTCTATGAAATATGGAAGTCCACATAAAAAGAATATTATAAGTCCCCCAGTAGAAATATTATCAATAATAGCTAATATCTCTTCAACCTTGCCTGAATTACCTAATATTGCATACGGTATAATAACTAGAATACTACACATAGCTACTAATGATACGATAGCTATAATCCCAATTTCTAAAGACTTTGTATTAAAAGCTTTCTCGTACTTTTCAGCTTTAAATAACTCTATAATTTCATATCTATATGCTTTTCCTCCATTCACAAAGAAAACGAAAAGTAATTGTATACCAATAACAAGACATGCTGTACCTATTCCAGTCATAGATAAACTAAAAATTTTTATATCTGTTCCGATAATCATCTCAACAATGAAATTTACAAGTGGTATTAGTATCAGAAATCCCAATGCACCTATAATAATTGCCACTCCTGAAATAAAGTAAAGTTGAGTAACGCTTAAAGCTAAAGCATCAAATCTACTTACTCCTGAAATTAGCTCTACGCCTATTTCCTTCCTTCGCCCTTTCATTGATACAACATTCATATACCACGCTAAATAAGCAACTAATGTAATAGTCCCCATTATTACAACACCTATTTTAAAATTTTCAACAGAATTTCCTGCCTGTAATTCATCAAGAAAGCATACGTTAAAAATTAAAAATATTGCTGTATATGTTACTGCCATACTGATTATAAGTGGTACAATAGCTTTTTTATCCCTTAATAGAAAATTTACCGCTATTTTTTTTCTTCCCAAATTAAATCACCCCTTAAATTATTTATACATTTATTAAACTGACTGCAATAATATTCCTCTATATATATTTATAGTCGTTTGCTTTATTTATAACCTTTCAAAATATTTCTAATTTTTCAGTTCTCTCCTGAATTTTCACAGTAAAAATCTAAATATATTCACTCATTTTATGTAATCATTTTCTTTGTGATGAATAAAGGATTTATATTAACTTTTTTTGTTCAAAAAAAATAATTATTTATTTGCTATCTTAGAGCGTAAATAATTAAAATATTATTTCTAAATCATTTCTTTTCTTTCATCACTTAATAAAATTGTCTAATTTAGTTGACTAGTTTAATTTTCTGAAAATATATAGCTATCAAAATAAATGGTAAAATCTTGTTAGGATATAAATTTAATAATATTAAAAGCTTAAATAAGAAGGTGTAATTTATGAAAGTGACAATTAAAGATGTAGCTAGACAAGCTAATGTTTCAATCTCGACTGTTTCGAGAGTTATTTCTGGAAGCCCTAGAATAAGTGATGCAACTAAAAAACGGGTCAACAAAATTATAAAAGAATTAAATTATAAACCTAACTCTATAGCAAGACGACTTGTGGGGCAAAAGAGTATGATTTTAGGAATTGTATTACCAAGAGAAGTTGGTATATCATTTAATAACCCCTTTTTCATAGAAATGATGATAGGTTTAAGTGATATTGCTGAAAAAAATAATTATTATATAATGTACGCATGCGGGAAAACAGAAGAAGATGAACTAAAACATATAAAAGAGTTTGAGGCAAATAATCTTATTGATGGTATCTGTCTTTTAACTGCTCGTAAGGATGATAAATGTATTAAATATCTTTCTACTTCATCACTTCCTTTTGTTGTTGTAGGAACTCCTGAGGAAGAAAATGCTGTACTTTGGGTAGATAATGATAATTTTAAAGTATCCTTTGATTTGGTAAGTTCATTAATATCAAAAGGTTATAAAAAAATAGCATATATAGGTGTAAATGAAAACTTTAATTTTTCTAAAAATAGATTTAAAGGTTATACAACAGCTTTATATGCAAGTCAAATAACTCCTGATGAAAACCTTATCTTTAATGAAGACAGCTATTCCGAAGAAGAAGGTTATAGAGCTGCTAAAAAAATCTTTGAATACACTTGCCCTGATATTATTATTTCAACTGAAGATTTATTAGCTATAGGAGCAAATAGATATATTTCTGAGCATAAACTATCAACTAAGATAATTTGTTTTAATAACACACCAAATATTAAATATCAGCATCCACCAATTTCATCAATATCTATAAATCCATATAATTTAGGCTATGAAGCTGGAGAGCTTCTTATTAGAAAACTTAAAGGTGAACTTGTAACTCCAATTCACAAAATAGTTGAAACAACTCTAATAGAACGCTAAATTAAAATAAGGAATGTTTGCTCTTTATAACAAACATTCCTTATTTTTCTATTTTAATGTAATGTATTTTGTATTCTATTCTCCCAGTCTTTCGGTGGAACAACTTCCCAATATGTAACAACATATTCTTTTATTGCATTTTTTTCTTTGATACAATAAACATCTATAATTTGGGCTCTGTTAAAAACTAGTCTATTTAGCCATTTTTCAACGTCTAAAGTATCTTCAATTTTCACTCCATCTTCCGATATGTCTCTCACTCTCATTAAAGTTTTATACATCCCCGGATTCCTAATTTCTTCAATTGTAGCTTTTCTTAAAAACTTTTTAAGTCTTTTTCTTCTATCTTCTTCTTGACGCTTTTGTTCATCAGTAACTTGTTCTATATCATTTGACTTAAATATACTTTTTAACATAGTTCCTCCTATTACACTCTTTTTCACTCTAATATTTATTATAACATATAAGTTTTTTTCAAAAAATTATAATTTTCTTAAGATGCTATTCAATTCTAACATAAAATAAATATATTTCAATTTCAAATTTATTAATTTTTATCAAATTCTTATATATGATATATTAAAGGTAAAAGAATTAAAATCTAAAGAAATTATTTTTTAATTTCTTCATATGTATAAGGAGTATTTTAATTATGAGCAATGATTTTAAAGCATGGATACAAGCAACTAAAAATGATACTGAAAATTTAGAACACACTAAAACTTTTCTAAAAGCACTTTTACTTATGACTGATGATATAATTGTTGAACATTATAGTGAAATTCAATTAATTTTAAATTATCTTGAATCAGATGAAACAGAAGTTTCTAGAAGAGTTGAAATGTCTGTTGCTAACTTACTAAAAGTTTTATCTGGCGGAAATGACTCTGACAATAATTTTTCTGTTCCAAATCTTAGAGAAATGTTCAATAATAAAAATTCAGAAAAATAAAAAGTATTTAATATAAACATTATTACTTTTTATCTAATTATATGTTATTATAATTAAGTATTTTTTGAATTATAAGTATTCGGTAATAACTTATTAGCGTGCTTATAAACTACGATTTATTCGATAATAAGTTTATGCCTAGGAGGATTGATTTTTATGAAAGCTTCAGTAGATAGAGATTTATGTATTAGTTGCGGGCTATGTGAAACTATTTGTTTTAACGTCTTCCAACTAGATGATGAAGATATTGCTGCTACAGTTATTGATGAAATTCCTGTAAAGGAACAAACTACTGCTAAAAGAGCAATGTCTCAATGTCCAGTAAAAGCTATTTCCATAAAATAAAATTAGCACATCATAGCTTACTATGATGTGCTAATAATTTTAAAATGATATATCAGCTTTTGATTTCTTTGTTCTTGAAAGTCCTTCTATAACTTCTGCTAGAGAAATATAAAAAGCACTCTTTTTATTTAATTCAAAATTTTTATCTAATCTTTCTACTACATTATACTCATAACTAGTTTCAAATCTACTATAAATACTCTTCAACTTATTTTTTACCTCTTCTAAGTCTACTTCAGAAGATACATTATTATATCTTTTTAATGTAGAATAAATATTTATCATAACATTTCTTGCATCTTCTAGATAAACATCTACTCCCGCATTTTTCAAAATAGAGTTATTTATTATAAGTTTACTTTCCATAGATTTTGTAAGTAACATAGCTGCTCTTAAGTTTACACCTGTTTCTTTAGCACTTTTCATACTAATAATCATTTTAACATTCGCATCAATTATTTTGTAATAAGCTTCTATTAAAGATTTTGTTTCTTTTGTTATATCATATTGATATATTGCTTTGCTTCCTAAAATAGCAACTACAAATCCTATAAATGTATACATGATTCTATCTGCTGTTATAATCATACTCATTTGCCCAGCCTTAATGCCAAGTTCCGCAATACTAAGAGCAAAAACAGTTGAACCAATACCTTTTCCTATAGGATTTTTAACATTTAATATAGCATAGAATCCAAGCCCCATTATTCCCATTCTAAGAGGCATAAATTGTATTAATGTAAATGTTACAAATACAATTACCGCTCCAATAATAGTACCTTTTATTCTATCAACCCCAGCCTTTGTTGTTGTTGAGTCATATGGCTGACATACTGACATTAAAGTAAATAGAATCCACTTTCCATATTCAAGATGCAGACCTGTAACTATAAAGTATGATACAGACATAAGAATTGCCATTCTAATAGCAAATGTAAATCTTAAAGAATCTTTTCTAAAACTGTATCTTATAAGTGTAAGTAAACTTCTCTCTTTCTTTAATATTTGTACATCATCAGTTTCTATATTACGTTTTTGAAGCACATCAAGTAATAATTTCATTGTTTCTGAAATACTGTAAACATAATAATTATTTGCTTTTTCTTCTGCTTTTTCTAAATATAAATTTAGTTTTGCTTCTATCTTTTCTGTTGTAGAAGTATTTTTAATAAATTTATTAACTTCATTTATTACTACTCTTAAACTTACTAAAACTACTTCATAACTATCGTCTGTTTTATATAAATTTTCTATAGCTACTATATCTTGTTGTAACTTTTCTAAATTAGCTATCATTATACTTTGTGTATTTTCAGCTGCTGTAAAGTAAAAGTTATTCTGTCTTCTCTCTAAAATATTAGCATTCCAAGTTTTCATAGCAACATAAAAATCTTGTTTGTCTAAACTAGTTTCTTTTCTATTAACTATATTAGCTAATTCCCTATCTATAATATCTAGGGATCTTTTAAGATTAGGTCTCTTATTATTTTTCAATTTCTTTTGCCTAATAAGAATTTGTATACCTACAACTAAAAATGCTGCAAAAATAAGTGCTATTGATCTTGGTAAAATTTCTATAGCCGTTGTTTTTAAAACTAATAACATTAAATATGTAAGTAAAAAAGATATATACATTGGAATTTTCAAGTTAAATACATTAGTATAAATCAATATAAATATCCAAATAAAGTTAATCACAAGTCCTAAAAATACATTTAAGTTTGCTAGATATGCAAAAACAACTGACCCTACTCCTAATAGTGACAACTTTAAAATGTTTCTGTAGGGGTTTCCTGTCAAGTCTTTTCCTAAAAGCATAAGTGTTGAAAGAACTATTAACATTCCCATGATTGCATTATTACTACCAAGTAACAATTTCGATAAATACATAAATATGGCTATTATTACAAATACACTTACTACTTTTATTATATTACCTTTATTCATTTCGCCTCTCCTTCTTCTTTTGTTTTTATTTTATAAAAATTTTATATAGATTAAAACGATAATTTTATAATAAAATCTATTGTTTAAATTATAACTTATTTCACTAATATTTGCTAAGATATCAGCAAATTTAATCAAATAGCTAAATTTTTATTTTTTCCAAATTTATTCCTAGTATTCTTATCAAGATTGTAATGGTTTTGTTAATTTTAATTAGTATGCAAATATTATAATGTTAGTATACTAACTAATTAGAAATGAAAATAAATAAGATAATAAATTAAATAAATATTTTAGAGGTGATTACTATGAATAAAAATTTCGCAATGACAATGAGAACAAGTAACAAAAATTTACACACAGTTGCAGAAACAACAGGATTTAATGCTAGACTTGTAGCTGGTAATGCAACAAGAGAAAGCTATGCTGAATTCTTATTCAATACAAAAGCTGCATATGATGCAATAGAAAGAAACTTAGATAAATATAGCGATGTTGAAGGAATTAAACCTTTCGTTACTAAAGATTTATATAGAGCAGAATTAATGGAAAAAGATCTTAGAGTTTTACTTGGAGATAAATATGATGAAATGTCATTATTACCTTCTGCTAAAGCTTACGTAGCAAGAATAGATGAAATAGCTGAGAAAAACCCTATGCTTATAGTAGCTCATGCTTACACAAGATTCCTTGCTGATTTATTCGGTGGAAGAACTATATACCAAATAGTTAAAGATAGCTACAAAATAGAAGATGCAGCTCTTAACTACTTCAGTTTCCCTGAAATATCAAATCCTCAAGCTCGTGCTATGGAATATATCGGAAACCTTAGCAACATGAACTTATCAGAAGAGGTACAAGAGTTATTCTTAAATGAAATAGCTAATGCCTACCTTTATAACATAGGTATTTCAACAGAACTTGAAGCTAAGTTATACGGAGAAGATCCTCATGCAGGACACGAGCATGGTAAAATGCCAGCAGGACATCCTGAAATTAAACCAGGAATGAAAATGCCTGAAGGTCATCCTCATATGCACGGTGGACATCCTCACAACTAATTTACTTTAGTTCTGACACAATATTTGTTTATTCAAAAACTAGGAAACTTTTCCTAGTTTTTTTTATTTAATTTTTAGCTTATCTCTTTTTTTACTCTCTCCACTTTTCAAAAATAAAAAATACACTTCTTAAATCACTTACTTCTTCGCATTGAATTCAACTAAAAACTATATATAAAATTATCTTCCCCTTCTAAAACTCACCCGACTTTTTTAAATTTAGTTTAAAAATAAACTTATTAATTTTATTTTAAATATAAAAAAACTTATAATTTTATTAGCAAAATTTTTCATAAAACTAGATATTTTTTTATTAATCCTTCCACAAATTCATTTGATTTAATTATAAATTTACTAATTGACTGAATTGACAGAAAATTCTTGAAAGTATAAATTAGCATTAGAGATATTTAAAATTTAGGGAGTTGTTATTATGTCACATACATTTGCAAATTTACTTAGGGAAAAAAATAAAAATTTACATGAAATAGCTAAGCAAACTGGCTTCAACGCTAGATTAGTAGCTGGAAAAGCAACTAATGAAAGTTATGTTCAATTTCTTGGTAATATAAAACTAGCTTATGATGCTTTAGAAAATAATCTTGATGAAAACATTGGTTTAGAAATACTAGGACCTTTTGTAACTAAAGAATTATATAGAGCAAAACATATAGAGCAAGATTTAATTAACTTCTTAGGTGAAGATTATGAAAAGAAAATCAATTATACTCCCTCATCTTTAGCTTATGCAGGCAGAATTAATGAGATTGGTAGAAACCACCCAGTATTATTAATTGCGCATGCATATACTAGATTTTTAGCTGATTTGTTTGGCGGAAGAATAATCCATGATATTCTACATGAAACTTATAAATTAGAGGATAAGTTCTTAAATTATTATAAGTTCAATGAATTACCTGATTTAAAAGGATATGCCATTGAATATGTAGAAGCTTTAGACACTCTAGAGATTGATTTAGAAACTAAACAATTATTCTTAAATGAAGTAGCTAATGCGTATCTATATAATATAGGGATTTCTAACGAATTAGAATATAACTTATTCAAATAGTTTTCCAAGTTAGAATATATCTATAAAATATTGTTTTAGTCCTAGAATAATATTTTCTCTAAATAGATTTTTTAGAATTCTAAGTAGCATATTACCACTCAAATTGTTTTATATTACATTTGTTTTCTAAAAATCTCAATATTCAACATATAAAGAAGACAAACTTTAAAATTTTATCAGCATATCATATTTTGATAGTTATTACCTCTATAATTGGGAGATGTAGATGTATAATTCTAGCTACTAAAATTAGAGTTTTTCTTTAAATAATGCTTAAAAGAGTGCATATGAATAGAGATATTGTCTCCATTCATATGCACTCTTTTTTCAACTTTTAATTTATACTAACTGTATCAAACTTTCCAAGGTCTACATGACCATCTGAATAACCCGCGCCCTCAACTCTGACTATAATTGCATCTACACCATATGCTGACATATATGTTTTCGCTATTCCTTGTAGTCTAAGAACACCTACACCTGAACCTACTTTAGTTGTATAAATATCTTTAGTTAGATTTAATATTCCTGTATTATATCCCGTTCTCTCAAAACTTAATACTTTTGTGTTTGAATCTATAGATAATCCCTTTTTAATTTCATTTAAAGGTACATTATAATCTTTTAATTTATCTTTAGTCGTTTTTATTTGTTTTTTCTCTAAAAAGCTAACTGTTTTATCCATTGTATATGAATTAAAAACTACTTCCTTAGTGTTATCTACTACTGGTGGATTTGTATGACTGCTAAATTTTACTGGATCAAATTTACCATATTGTATATGTCCATCACTATATCCATTACCGTCAACTCGTACAACAACTGCATCCACACCATATGCTGACATATATGTTTTTGCTATTCCCTCTAATCTAAGACCACCTATTGATGAACCAACTTTATTAGTATAAATGTCTTTACTTAAATTTAGTATTCCTGTATTGTATCCTGTTCTTTCGAAGCTTAATACTTTTGTATTTTTATCAATCCCAAGACCTTCTTTTATATTTTTTAGCGGTGCATTAAAATCTTTTAAAGCCCCTTTAGTTGTTTTAACTTCTCTTGACTCTAATTTATTTAGGTCTGAGTCCATTGTAAATGCTTTATAAATAACTTCCTGCTTATCTGAAGGTGTAACAACTCCATTTCCTGAGTTATTATTTCCACTTGATGTGTTATTGCCTTGAGATGAGGACGTACTTCCATCTGTTTTATCATCGTTTTTATCTGAAGATTCTTCATTTTTGTCGTTATCGTTTTCTTTATCGACTTCATCATCTTTTCCATCATTTATAGGCTCTTTTTTATCACTATCTTCAACTTGTGATCCATCAGATGGTGTTTTATTATCCTTATTTGTACAAGCTACTAATCCAAAGCTCGACACAATAAGTAATGCTGCTACTAAAATTTTAATTTTTTTATTCAAGTTTATTCACACCCCTTTATCTTATATTTATAATTTTATTTAGTCTAACATTTCTATTAATTTTGTTTTTAAAAAAACATTAATTTCAAAAATTAAAAGCTCAATTTTTAGATATAGCTAAACACTATCTAATAGCTTATATCTATTATCAATTTTCAAAATATAAATTTATTTCAAGTAACTATCTTTATACATATATATTACCAATTTATCCCTAAAATTAGAATCATATTTGTATTAAGATTATCTATTTTTACTTACAAAATTCATTCTTATAAATTACTTTTATCTTACGCTCTATTTTCTTATTTGCTAATTTAAGTTAAAAAACACTATACATAGAATTTTGTGATAGTTAACACATTTCTATTATTTTTACTAGCAATATATTGTAAAATCAAAAATCCACTTAACTTTATCCTAGCTTTCACCAAAGCATAACTAAAATCATAGATTTCACACTAAATTTTAGCAAGAAAAAAAGTTAAATTAGAAAATTTTGGACTATGTAACTACCAATAAAAATAACAAAATCCTCATTTTCGTAAATTGTTTATGATAGGGGACAAACATATTATCTCTATCGAAAATGAGGATAATTGTATACTAGCCAAAATTTTCTATTTATAAACCTAACTTTTATTTTTAAATCAAATTATTTTAATAAATTATTTTTAAAATTCTAATACTACATATTTTCATTTTTCAGATTTATAAGCTTTAATCAAATTATTTGTAAATATCATTAATGCAAATATTATTATTTTTATATTTAACAGTTCTATAGTTTGTGTTTCAAAACTAACGGTGTTGAGTATATTAAATATAAATCCTATAAAAATTTCAGAACAAAATAATAATATACACGGTATTAAAAATATATTAATTGTTTTTTTCATAAGAATCCCCCTTTTATAGAATATAACGTTTTCAATTAAAATTATAGCATTTATATCTATTAATGTTAATTAATTGAATTTATAAAATATTAGTCTAGATTATGAAATAAAAGTAAAATAAAGAGCTATATTTGCAGATTATCAATTATAAATGTAAAATATACATCAAGTTCACTTGTTCAGAATTTAGGAAGATTTAGAGGTGGAGTAGAACTTTTAAATATCTATATACAAAGAGATTTAGTTAGTAAAATCCTGATATATCTAGTATGTATGAAGAAAATATATTTTTAATTAATAAAATAGTCTAAGATTCATTCAAAGGAAATATCTCGATAAAGCCTTTCACATTGATAAACTCTTTAATGACTTAAGTCTTAATTTATAATTATCTAAATAAATGGCTTAATAATAAAAATATATTGGATTTATTTTCATGCTCCTTGATTTTAAATAAATTTTCTATTTACATTTATCTAGTTATGAAATTACTAAATTTGCTATCTATTCCATTCTTATTCCATAAATTAAAAGATTATTATTTCTCATAAGTATAATTTCCTTTAAAGACAATATCTTCAAAATACTATATACTTTACCTAAAAAAATAAACAAAGTAAAGGAGATGCTAAATGACAGCTATATTAGAATTAAAAAATATTAGTAAAACCATTCAAGGCAAAAAAATTATTGATAACATTAGTTTTTCTGTTGATTCTGGAGAAATTTTTGGTTTCCTTGGACCTAATGGTGCTGGGAAAACGACTACAATCAAAATGATTACTGGGCTTATAAGTATAGGCTCTGGAGAAATTTTAATAGACGGTAAAAATGTCAAAAAAGATTTTGAAAAGGCTTTAGCAAATGTTGGAGCAATTATTGAAAATCCTGATATGTATGGTTATATGACAGGAAAAGCAAACCTTCGTTATTATGCTAGAATGCATGATAATGTTCCTAAAGAGAGAATTGACGAAGTTATCAAACTTGTTAAACTTGAGAATAGAATCAATGATAAAGTTAAAGGATACTCTCTTGGAATGAGACAAAGACTTGGTGTGGCTCAGGCACTTATTCACAATCCTAAACTTTTAATTCTTGATGAACCAACAAATGGTCTTGATCCTATGGGAATCAAAGAACTTAGACAAACTCTTAGAGATTTAACAAAACAAGGTATGTCTGTTGTTGTATCAAGTCATCTACTTAGTGAGATGGAACTTATGTGTGATAGATTTTGTATTATTGATGAAGGTAAACTTAAAGATATTAAATCTATGACAGATATCAATTCAACTAAAGGCTCTAACACTAATACATATTCATTAGATGTTGATAAGCTTGAAAATTCTAAATCAGTAATTGAACTTAACTTCAAGGATATTACTGTTAATATTTTTGAAAATAAACTTCATGTTGAAACTGATAGAAAAACAATAGCTCAAATAAATAAACTCCTTATTAGCAAAGACTTTTTAGTTTATGAAATCTCTATAGTGAGTAAAACACTTGAAGATGAATTTATAGCACTTACAGAGTCTAAGCAAATACGTTAAGGAGGGACAACTAATGATAAAAAAAATGTATAATTTAACTTTAAATGAGCTTATTAAAGAATATAAAAAGAAAACAGTTATAATAATCAGTATTCTTATTTTAGTTTCAGCGGTTTTTGTTCCATTTTTAGCTAAGGCTATTGAACATTCTGCTAGTGGCTTTAACAATACTATTCTTGATTCAAATGTACAATATCTTGAATCTAATCTTAACCACATTGATACAAATAGTGTTCATGGAAAAATCCAAAAAGCAATAACAGAATCTGAACTCGCACAAGCAAAATTAAATCAAAAATACAAGGTTAATCCTAACGACTGGCGAAATGTAGATTCTCAAGAATATTTAAATACGCTTTTATCTATAGATATATTAAATTTAAGAAAAGAAAACATACCTGCTAATGATATTCTTGGCAACTATGGTTTAAGCAACCTTTCAGATTCTGCACAGCTCGTTGCCCTTACTGGTTCTGAGCGTGAGCAAGCTTTAAATAAACTTACAGAGCAAAGTAAAACATTAGCAAATAATATAGCTACAAATGACTATCTTGGATATCTAAAAGAAGAAATCGGTATTACTAAAAATACTATTACTTCTGTTACTAAAGATATTTCTGATTTAGAAACTGCGGTGAAAAAAAATCCTGATAATTCTTCATTACAAGAAACGCTATCAAAACAAAAAGTTGAATTAAACTCTATTAATGAAAATCTTAAAATTTTAGAATTTAGATATAACAATAAAATTCCATTTGATATTAACAATTGGAAAAGTGAAACTCTTGTTGCTATGAATCAAACAATTCATGCTGCAAATGCTAGTATACTAACAGAATCTCAGTTTATGCAAAAACCTATTGAGCATGTTACCTATGCACAGTATAAAGCAAAGCAAGATGAGTTTAAAACTACAGCTCAAAATCAATTAAAAAAAGATTGGTATAGCTTAAACAACAATATTCCTCAGCAACAGTATGCTAACAATGCACAAGGAATTACCGACTCATTTGTAGGACTTTATTCTATAATAGTAACTTTATTTATTGTTATCATAGCTGGAGGCATTGTATCTTCTGAATTCTCAAGAAATACAATAAAATTACTTCTAGTTAGACCAGTTTCTAGATTTAAAGTGCTACTTTCAAAATTATTAGCAATTTACATTATTGGATATGTATTATTATTCTTATCCTTAATTATAGTGTTAATAACATCTGGATGTGTGTTTGGATTTACTGATATAGGTTCCCCTATTTTAAAAATTATAGATGGAACAGTTCATACACAGCCATATATAATTTATTTCATACTGCATATATTATTCTATAGTATAAGTTTACTATGTGCTGGTGCTTTAGCATTCATGTTATCAACAGTAACAAAGAGCACAGCTGTTTCAGTTGCTGTCACTATAATACTTTATATAGGACTTCCTATAATAACAGCTATTATGCTTGCTAAAAGTTATTTCTGGTTTACTTTAACACCATTTGTATACTTTAATATACCAGCAGCCATAATTACTAAGGGTATGATTGATAATCCGCTATTTGGTAGTTATGCAATAATCCATATGACATCTGGTGCTATTGAAGTTTTAATACTTGCGGTTATATTTATGATCATAAGTTTTATCAAATTTATAAAATCAGATATTAGATAATTTTCCAAAACTAAAAGTCATTCATTTCAAAATCCAATTGAAATGAATGACTTTATTATTTTTTAAATTTAAGTGCGTACTTTTCCTCTAAAACAAGGTTTCAGAAAACTATTCTAGAAATTTAATTTATATTTAGACTAAATTAACCTCTATATTATTTGTAGAATACTTTTTAATAACATTTGCAAAATCTGCATTCTTGTAATGATTATTTGCAACTGCTAAATAAACTGCAAATTTGTTATTGCTAGTTTCATTTACATTCTTTCCTTGAATATTTTGGTACTGCCATTTTGTTTTTCCTAAAAGATAGTCTGTAACATAATTTATAGCCTTTTCTAAACTTCCACCATTTGGTGATGTATAATCCCATATATTAATACCATATTGGTCACCAAGGCTTGCTAATGTTATAAAAGCTTCTAAATTATATTCTGTATAATCTAATGACTTAGTTCTAACAAGCGCAGATGGAATTTTACCACTAGCTTGAATTTGAGGATTTATTGCATCTTGTCCAACTGTCTCTAGTATATCCTGTGCCATTTGTGAATTTCCTGCATATGAATAAAATGTAGCAAGATCCGCATCAAGCCAAGTTCCATGATTATTAATTCTAAGAGTATCTATATTTCCGCCATTAGCATTTAAAAGCCAAGTAGCAAATGAATTAAACCATTCTTTTAAACCTGTACTATTTATACCCGTAACTGAATTACCTAAAATCTCTATATCATTCACAACATTAATTAAAGGAACACTTGATATCATTGAAGACCCTGTATAAATTGTTTTTCCACTTTTAGTAACAAAAATTTCAGCATATGCCATATTTGAATTCATTTTTGTTTCTGGGTTTATAAACCAAGTATTCAAAAGATTATTTGCCATATCTGAATATTTTGAATCCCCTGTTATAGCATATGCAAGAGATACTTTAGTTAAATTATCAACAAAATCATTTAATCTTGCACTATCAAACTCAGAACTATTCAATCGTTCTGGGTTATCCACACCATCTTTTACAACATATGTATTCGGATTATTTTGATTTTGCCATAAATAAGGTGCCATAGATACATAATCATTTTTAGTTTCCCCTTTTGCTATAAGCTGTGTTTTATCTGTAACAGTAGGTAAACTTTTAAGCTGTAATACCTTATTGGCAGAATTTATAATAGATTCTTTTGAGCTTTGTGGAAGATTTTTTATACTTTGCAAATTATATAAACTACTTTTAGGGACAACACTAGCATTTGTAGTGCTACTATTTGCGCTATTATTTTCTGCAATTAATGTCTTCACTTGTTTTTTTTCATAATATCTTTGAAAAAAGTAATAATTACTAATACTAAGTCCTAAAAGAACCACTCCTATTATAGCTAATATTCTTTTAATAACTCTCACCTACTTTCATTTCACCATTCATCTAACAACAAGCATTTATTTTTTCTATCTTTTTATATCTAAAAGGAACTAAACTATCTATCCCTTAGATAACAAGACTTAACACAAAAATAGAAATAAAATTATGCCTGAATTTATTCTATATTCATTTTACTAATGCAATTTATAATTATAATGAAAGTAAACTGTTTTACAGATGAAATTTATTACAAAATTTAATATTCCGCTAGTATGTATCAATATCTTACATTAATAATAAATCTTGTATATTTTTACTGAAATAAACATTAAATTATTAAAAAATAATCAATAACATAATTTTATAGTTTTGATTTTATTTAAGGAAAATTAATTACTATTTGTCTTTTATTATAAATTTTTATATAATAAAGTAAACTTTTAATTACATTTTTATTAATTTTTAAAGAAGGTGATTATAATGAATTTTTTGAAAAAAAGGAAAGTTTTTTATGCCATAATTACAATTGTAATTATTATACTCATTGCTGTCTTTATTTCTTATAATTTCTATCTAAAGTCGTCTATAAATAAATTAAATGTTAATACTAAAAGCGTGATTAGAAGTGGTCAAAACTTTGACCCTACTACAGAAATTCCTTCTGCCAATCTAATTTCTGTAGGCGGTAATATATATGTTAATTTCGAGAAAAAATATCCTGGTATTCTAGGTATTTCTGCGAATAATACCACATATAGCTTACAAGTTTTTCCTGAAATCAGTGCAAATAAAAAAAGTGTAAATTTTTATGCTATTACGTATTATTCACCAAAAGATTTCAACTCAGAATCTTTAGCGAATTTCAGTAACGAAGTAGCAGAACATTCAGATTACTTATATATTACTCTCATCAATAAAGACAATCCTAAAGAAGGAGTTAGTATAATTCCTGGACAAAAAAATACAATTTTCACATTTGGACCTTTAGCTGACAACAATCTAGTTATTGAAAATAAACATGTTGGTGTCTATAACGAAAAAGTTCCTGGTGGAATTCACTGGTATACCTTAGATAAACCAGTACCTTTTAATTTTAATTAGTACAATCTACATGAAGACTTAATTTTCAATTTAAATTAAGCCTTCTTTATTTTTGAACAATTTACAAGTTTCATATCAAAACTTATCTTAACTACACCCTCTCTATTTTTTAAACTCTTCTACTTATTACTTAAGGCACGCTAATAAAGTAAAAATTTTTCTAAATATATACTCACGCAATAGAATATTCTCCTAAAAATATCTAAATTTATATATAAAATCCTTTTTTTAAAGAAAACACGAATGTTATTTTAAAATAAATCGAAAACATTTTTAAAAAATTATTGATTTTTGTCGAATTTTGTATTAATATTTACTAGTAACATTCGTTAAACAGAAATTTTAACTATTTTTATAAAACATATTTTAAAGGAACTAAAGGAGATTATTTCAATGCAATTTTTCAAGGCTTTATCACCATTTCAAAAAATATTTTTAGTATTTTTCTTAGTGGCATCTGTATTTTCATTCTTTATCCCATTAATAATGGGACAAGAGCAGTTCATTGGATTGTTCGGATTTTTCAGTATTACAGGATTAGTATCAGCTATTTCTGGAGTATTAGCTTCTATTTTCCAAGTTAGAGCAAGACCCGCTTACTACTTATGGTTCATATTAAACACTATAACTTACGGTATTATATGTTTCCATACTAACTTGTATGGTCAATTTATTCAGAATATTATAATATTACTTCCATTAGAAGTCGCTGGTTTTATAGCATGGAGAAAAAATATAAATCATTCTGAAGATCAAAAACTTGAAATCAGAAAGTTTTCTGCAAAACACTGGGTAATAGCAATTGTTGGTTCTTTTATAGCTTGGGCATTATATGCTGAGTTTTTAAATTACTTACCAGCTATATTCAACTCATTATTCGGTATCAAAATAGCAGCAGATCCTCAATTTAAATTTGATGCTCTTACATCAGTAATGATGATAATTGCCGTTTATGTAACATCTAAAAGATTTATTGAACAGTGGTATTTTTGGATTATTGCTAATGCTGGAATAATTATTTTTATAAAAGGAATTATTGAAACAGGTATATTCTCAATGTCTGATTTATCAGGAGCTATTGTACTTGGACAATATGGTGTAATATCAATTTACGGTTTATATTCTTGGACAAAGCTATATAGACAACAAAAAGCTGAAAAAAAAGAAGCTTTAGAAACTAATAATGTAGAAGAATCTACTTTATCAATCAATAAAGCTTAATATTTATAATAATTGGTTTATTTCAAAGTATTAATTAAGACATATAACTTAATTTTTGAAATAAACCAATTTTTTTATTTTGTATTAATCATACCCATAGGTTTAACATTAAAATTAGATCTATATTCTGTTTCTGCCCAGAAAATATTTTCAGCAACTAATGCCTCTGGGTTTAATTCTACACCTTTTAATATTAATTCTCTAAATCTATGGTAACCAGCTCTATCAATTAGATGTCCACCATGTAAATATTCTGGTTTATAGTCTAAAGTATCTGCTGAAAACTCTTGCCAATTAGCGAACATTCCTAAGACAACCTCTTCGATAACAAAATTTAAAAATGTTTTTCCCATTCTCGGTGTCTGTTTCCCTGTTCTTCCACCAATGACTATTCTATAAAACTTTTTCTCTTGTCTAGTCCATGCACTTGTAGGACATGCTAATACACATTCTCCACATCCAACACAACAACACGCATCTTTCTCAATTTTATTTTTATCATTAAGCTTTAACACTCTTGTTGCATGTTTTGCACAAGCTCTTGCACATGCCCCACATCCAATACATCTACTTTCATCATAGACCATTCTAGCTTGTCCTATCACTCCAAAATCTTGAAAATGTCCTTTTGCACAATCATTAGGACACCCAGCTACAGATACTTTGATATGGTAAGGTGAAGGATAAACTAATTTTTCTATCTTATTAGCTAATTCTTTAGTATTTATATTTCCCTTTATACAATGGCTATTTCCTATACATGCCATAACATTTCTAGGCCCTATATTAGGATATCCATTAGAAGAATCCTCTAATTCACAACCACACTCCTCTACCTCTACTTCTCTTAGATACTCCTCTATATACTTATTTACATTATCAACATTTTCATACTTTATCCCTGGTATATTAAAAGTTTGTCTCATCCCTACATGAAAAGTTCCATTTCCGTACTTTTGTGCTATCTCTTGTACACTACTTAAATATTTAGCATCTACTAAACCACCTGGAATTCTCATTTGAAGCATAAATTCTCCCGGTACTTTAGACTGTCTAAAACAATTTTTTCTTAATTTTTTTATATCAATATCATAATTCATCTAAAAAACCCTCCCTAATTAATCTAATAATGATTTTGCCCTCTTGTAATTAAATACAGGTCCTTCTATGCAAACGTAAGTTTCATCAATTCTACAATGTCCACATTTTCCTATTGCACAAGACATTTTCCTTTCAAATGAAACCCATATTTTTTCTTCATTTACTCCAAGCTTTAAAAATTCTAAAGCTGTAAAATGCATCATAATAGGAGGTCCTACTATTATAACTTCATAATTATCATTAAATTTTTCAAGTGGTAATTTAGATAAATGTTTGGTAACCATTCCTGTTTCAAATCCATCAAGCTGACCATTATCTAAAGTATATATAGTATTAAACTTTTTACTCCATATATCTAATTCATCTTTAAATAAAATACTTGATTCATTTTTAAAACCAAATACCAAGTTTAAACTTTTCACTTCATTTTCACTATTACAGAAATAATTTATCATGCTTCTTACAGGAGCTACACCTGTTCCACCTGCAACTATAACAACATTTTTATTTTTAAACTGTTCAAGTGGCCATCCATTTCCATAAGGTCCTCTTAAGAAAATTTTATCCCCTTCTTTTAATTTAAAAATTCCATCTGTAACTTTTCCTACTGCTCTTATTGTAAAATCTAAATAATCATCACCAAAGCCACTTACTGAAATAGGTGCTTCCCCATATCTAGGAATAGACAACTGCAAAAACTGTCCATGATTAATTTTAATATCAGTCTTTACTCTAAAAGTATATTCTGTATCTGTTTCCTTAGTTATTTTAATAATTTCATATGGATTTGGAGTCAACAAATTACTCATGATTAAACATCCTCCCTTATTTCATCTAAAGCTTTGCTTACTTTATTGATTGTTTCATGAAAAGCAATATGTTCTGGGCATCTATCAGTACATCTTCCACACCCAACACACATATTATATTCTTTAAATGTTTCTTTATAATCATGAATTTTATGAAGAACTTTATATCTCATTCTTTTAGCAGTGGTATCTCTAAATCCATGCCCTCCTGCCATTGTATCAAATCCAGCAATTTGGCAAGACGCTGCTGTTCTTCTTCTTTCTCCTAAATCTGCATTATCTGAATAAACTATATCTGTTGTTGTAAAGCATGTACATGTACTACAACTTATAGTGCAACTCCCACAGCTAATACATCTTTTATTAAATTCATCCCACATTTTATGATTTTTCAATTTTTCTAAAATTTCTTTATTCTCTATTTCAGGAATGTTTACGACTAAATTATTTTTCTCAATAAAATTTAATTCAAAATTTTCTTTATCATACATATTAAAATAAGAATTAAATTCTTCTTGTGCTACATTAAATAAAAATGTATTATCATCAGCTACCCTAAGTCCTAAACTATAATTATTAGTTTTGTTTGTATTCATTGATACACAAAAACAAGTATCAAAACCTTTTGTACATTCTATACAAACAAATTTCACTCTTTCTCTCATTCTTTTATAAAATTCATCCTTAAAATTCCCATTTTCTAAGAAGATTTTATCTTGTCTTTCTTGTGCATTTATATCACAAGGACGAGCAAAAATTAAAATGTCTTTGCTATCTTTTAAATTATTTTCCCTAAATTCTTCCCCATTAAAAAAGTATAGTGTCTGAGTTATAGGTGATACTACTTCCTTTGCCGGATAAGAAGATTTCTCATCAAATACAATTTCATCAATAGTATCAATCTGTGCATACTTAATAATATCAGTATCAGAATACCTTCCCTTTTTTTCAAATCTTTTTGGCGCATAAATCTTATAATGTTTCTTCAATTCCTTTAAAACATCATTTACAGAATTTTTATCTAATTTATATCCCATTTGTATTCCCTCCAATAATAACAACTTTAATAACAACTTTTAAAATTTATTATTACTATACATCTTAGCTTTTAAAAAAACTCTTTACTAATAAAACAAAATACTAAATTATAATTATTACCCTAATATTTTTATCGTATTTCCTTTTATTAAAGTCAATTTATACAAATACTACCAATAACCCGTAATAAAAGCTTTTTATTTGATAAAAATTTAACAGTCTTTTTTATGAGTTTTTCTATCTGGTATCTAATATTTCTAATAAAATTTGAAATAATGCCTATTTTTTCTTTATAATTAATGTAACGGAGGTATTTTATGAATTTAAAAGACTTAGAATATTTTAATGAAATTTGTATGAGTGAAAGTTTTACAAAAGCTGCTCAAAATTTATTTATAACACAACCAACTATAACTAATTCTATAAATAGATTAGAAACTGAACTAAACACAAAAATTTTTATTAGAAGTAGCTTTAACTCACAAGTTAAACTTACAAATGCAGGTAAAATACTTAAAATACATAGCGAAAATATCTTAAATGAACTAAATAACCTAAAAAAGAATTTAGATAAATTAGAAACAAAAGAAATAACCTTTGGGACGCCCCCTTTAATTAATACATATTTTCTTCCTAAAATAACAGAAACTCTTTTAGAAAATAAAATTTTTAGACATATGAAATTTGTAGAAGAAGGTTCCTCTAGCTTAATAGATATGATAATAGAAAATAAACTTGATTTAGCTATTATTGCATATCTTGAAAAAATAGATAAATTAAATAACTTTAATTTAGAAATACTTAAACATGATAAATTCAAGTTTTGTATTGGAAAAAATCATGAACTAAATAATAAAGCCAAAATAAGTTTTAAAGATTTAGATAATAGAACTTTTATAGTATTAAAAGAAACTTATTTAGATAATACTCTTTTACATAAAATGTTAAAAGAAAAAAATATAAATGCAAAAAAAATAATCAATGCTGATAGTGTGGAAATAGCTAAATCCCTTATAGCTTCTGGAACTGGTATTGGAATAATGTTTAATTTAGCAATAGAAGATATTAGTGATCTTATTGAATTGCAACTCCCTGAAGATAAGTTCCTTACAGTTGCTCTAGCTTATAACAAAAATCATATTTTAAGACCCTGCGAACAAAAACTTTATAATATTATTCTATCTAAAAAAGCTTTGGAAACTATTTTATAAATGTTCTGTACTAAAATTTAATAATATCTAAAAAAAGAAGATTAAGAAGTATAATGCTTCTTAGTCTTCTTTTTATGAAAATCATCTAATTGTTGAATTCTCTCAAATTTCTAATATCCATTTTGACTTACAAATAAACTTGCTAAATCTCCTAGTATTTGTGGTACATCATCCATTCCCATATGCACTTCAACAAATGCAAACTTTTCTGGATTATTGTCTATTTCCTTCATAGCCTGCGCAAGTTCAATTTCTGTTGAAACATTAAATACTAACATTTCATCTTTCTTTTCTGGTGCAAAAACTTCTGGAAGCTTTCTATAATCCCACATTTTTATATCATTATACTCTCTTCTTGGTCCATGAATTACTCTTTCTACAGTATATCCATCATTATTTACAACAAATACTACTGTATTTAGATTTTGTCTTAACATTGTTGAAACTTCTTGTACAGTTAACTGGAATGAACCATCCCCAACTAAAAGAATATTTCTTCTATTTCTATCAGCCATGTGAGTTCCAAGAACAGCACCTACAGTATATCCTATAGATCCCCATAAAGGTTGCCCTATAAAACTTGCCCCCCTAGGCATTGAAAGTTCACTTGCTCCAAAGAATGATGTTCCTTGCTCTGCAACAAGAACATCTCCATCTTTTAAGAAGTCTTGCATAAGATCAAAGTATCTTTTTTGTGTAAGTTTTACATCAGTAACTTCAATTTTCTCTTTTGCTGCTCTTTGTACTTTTACTTCATTACTAAACTTGATTCCTGACTTAGTTAAAGCTTCTAAAACATCTTTCATCACTAAATCTGTATAAACTTTTCCACCTATTTTAGCCATATTTGTACTAATTTCTATAAGTTTCATATCATCATTCATATATGTGAATCCAGCTGTTGTTGAATCAGTTAATTTAACACCAACTAAAATTGCAAGGTCTGATTTATTTACTACATTTTTAACATTCTCTGGACTTAACTTACCTGTGTATACCCCTGCAAAATACTCATTAGTCTCATCAATCGCAGTTTTCCCCATACTTAAAGTTGTTGCAGGGATTTTAGCAGCATTAATAAAATCTGCTAACTCTTTTTCACATTTATTTCTTAACACTTGAAAATCTGCAAGTATCATTTGTGATTGTGATTTTTCAACAAGCTTAGCTACATGCTCAATAAATCTAGCAAGTGTTTCTTCATTTGATTTAACATCTAAATCAAGAGGTTTCATTTCAACCTCTATTTCTTTAGCAACTATATCAACAGGAAGAACTAAATATCCCGGCTTTTTAAGTTTATAAATATCTGTTAAAACCCTATCTATTTCTGTTTGTGCATTTATTTCTGTTATTATAGCTTGGCTAGCTGTAACTTCTTTAAAAATCCTAGCAAATGTATCAAAATTACCTTCTCCAAGTGAATGATGCACTAAAGCTCTATTAACCTGTACATTTGCTGATGGTGAGCCTACTATCTTTAGAACAGGAACATCTTCTGTATATGAACCAGCAACTCCATTTATCGCACTAAGTTCTCCAACTCCAAAAGTAGTAAGTATTGCACCAAATCCTTTTATTCTAGCATATCCATCTGCTGCATAAGCTGCATTAAGCTCATTACAATTTCCAACCCACTTAACACCTTTTGCATCATCTATTAAATCAAGAAATCCTAAGTTATAATCTCCTGGAACTCCAAAGATTTCTTTAACATTTAATTCTTCTAATCTTTTAATTAGATAATCACCTATTTTTATCTTCATTTTTTTGTCCTCCATAAATCTATTTAAGATTTCAATTTCGTCTTATTAACTTTAGTATAAGAGTATTTTTCTATTTCTACTAATTATTCTTTTATAGTTCTTCTAGTAGCTTATAAATAGCTATTTCAAGAAACTTTTATATATATAAAATTTAATAATGATGAAAAAAATAGCACATATTTTAATATATAAGTTAAACAATAATATATAAAAATATTATTTTTAAGTAGATTCACAGGAAATTTTTAAAAAAGCTTTTTCTTTTAAAAAATTTAAAATTTAAAAATATGATATTATAAAAAAAATTAATACTAAAAATTAGTATTAAAAATAAAAATATATAGGTGATGCTTTTGTTAACAACGTCTGGGAAATATAATTTAATATATCCATTAGAAAATAACTTTTTAGAAATATCTAACTATAAATTAGAGAAAAATATAAAAGATACTATTTTAACTAGAGAAAGTGTAATCTTAATAGTTGTTACTCTAGGAAGTTTAAAAATAAGGATAGGTAAAAATAAACTAACTCAAACACCTTTAGAACTTCTAATCTTACCTGCATATACAAAAATTAATTATGAAGTGACACAAGATACAAATTTTTTAATTATAAAACTAAACAAAAAACTTATACAAAGACTTTTAAGTGAATTAAATACAAGCCCCATTAAAAACTCAATAAATACTTCACCAAAACAAAATTATTTACACATAAAAAATATTGATTCTGATTTGGAAAACAGCTATAAAAAAGCTTTTAATTACATAAAAAATAATAAAAATGATTCTTTAGCTAATATCTATTCATTAGAATTTATAGGGAAACTGCTACATCTTGAAGGTGCTAACACTCTTCTTAGCACTTCACTTGATCCTATTTTAGATAAAGCTTTAACTATTATGAGAGAGAATATTTTTTCTAAACTAACCATACAAGAATTAGCTATAAAACTTGATTTATCTATTTCTAACTTCTCATTAAAATTCAAAAATATAATGGGTGTATCTCCTAATGAATATTTTAGAAAACTAAAAATGAAAGAAGCGTTAGTCCTTATAAATTATAAGCATGTAACTACTGTAGCTCATGATTTAGGATACAATAATACATCTTATTTTATTAGACTATTTACAGAATTTTATGGTATAACCCCTAAACAATATCTATTAAAACAAAATAAGAAAGCTATGACTCACTAATTTCATAGCTTTCTTATTTTCTTTTAACCTCTATAACTAATTAGCATTATATTACTAACAAAAACACCTTGAACTAATATACTCAAAAAAATAATCTTTATAACATCTCTATTCCTAAATTTAGTTCTAAAAAAAATAATGCCATAAATCCATAAATATATCCAAATTGCAAAAAATATTATAAATATCAAAGATAAATTACTTCTCCACTCCTCGAAAGTCCAAAAATATTGATTGTTCAATGGAATATTTTTGCTTTTTAAAAACATAAATATATTGACTACTAATATAGCTATAGAGGCTACTCCTATATATAGCTTTGCTTTACTATATAAACCATACCTCATATAACAAAACTTCCTTAAGAAACATACTTTAAAATAACCTTTTTCCATTTCAATTATATAAAATTTTAATTATAATATATAATATAAATATTTTATATTATAATTAATTATTTTTATTATATAGCTGAATATAGCAATAATTTTTTCTTTTAACTTTTCTTCTAAATAAAATTTTGATTATATAATTTATTGCGGAAAATCATTATCTATATTTCTAGGAGTACTATGCTCACTTTGTAATTGTGGTAGAAAATTATGATACCAAAGCTCGATAAACTCATCAAATAGCTCATCTTTAAATACACTATAATATTCACGCAGTTCCCTTGATAGTTCCACAGAACTAAGATTCTGCATTCCTATAAATTTATTCATATTCTCATATAATACTGAATTAAATTCTTTTCTTTTAGTGTCTGCAACAAATAATAATAAATCAATTACAGCTTCATCAACATTAATATCAAATTGTGAAAATATCATATTTGTTTCCTTAATTAAAGAACTTTTAACCCTGTTAGTACATTCTACTAATGTATAGTTACCTGTAGGACAAAGCATAACGCTAGAATATAGATTTATACTATTTAAAATTGAGTGATTTAATCTTTTATTATAATAAATGTAACCATCATCATCCGAAAACTTACAAAGAATTTTATATAAATATCTATATAAAACTTCTACATATAATGTTGAAAATTTCAGACTATCTTTTTTAGAATCTATAATTTTTTCTCTTACGCTTTCTATTCCTAATTTATAATTATCTAATTCTTTTAAAAATGCCTTATACTCTAATAATCTAAAGTTCACACTTTCTGTTTGTTTACTTTGATAATGAGTTATTTCTTTTGTTAATTTAACATCTTCAAACTCAATATTCGATGTAGCATATTCATTTAATAGCTTTCTATCAATTTTAGTCATAATATCAGTGAACATATCATTATCTAATGAAATATAGAAATTATAAATACAAAATGCACTAACTGATAAAAATCTATTTATATTTTTTATTTCCTTTCTATAAGTCTCTCTATTTATTGAAAATAAAATCCTTATATCATTTTGCTTTTCATCTATCGCTTTTAATTTTAAAGACACTTTATTTGCACTATAAACTATAACCACAGAATTGCTTTTAAGCATTGTATTTATCATTCTATATTCTTCATACTCACCAGCATTTAAAATTAATTTATTACCTATTTTTTTCTCTTTAAGAAGTTCTTCCATATGTTTAGCTTCATTTATAGAATCAGTATAAAATATTATTGGTGTTTTCTCTTTACGAAGCTTCAATATTTCTTCTATAATTAATTCCATTTTATATTTGTTATTAGAAACTATAACATCTTGCAATCTTTCTCCATATCCATACTTAGTAGCAATACTAGAAACTTCAAGATTATATAGCTCTTTCAAAATGTCTTTTACATACTGTGATGAATTAGATATTCCATTAATAGACCTATATTTATTAAACAAAGATGTAAATGATATACTAGATAAAATATATTCTCTAGCATTTACTTCTAATCCTTCTAGCAGCCTTAATAAAAAGACTATATTTTTAGAATCTGATACCTTAGTAATACTAGATTTAAAAACTATTTCATTATTCTCTACAATATAATCCCTACCATTTACAAAATTAGATTTAACCTTTAAAAGCAAATATATATAATGTGAAATAATTAAGCGATTATTCTGTAGAAAATTATATTCTACACAATCATAAACTTTATTATATCCTGTTTTAGTAAGCATTGTTTGTCCTAACATCTCATCTTCTATAAAATCAATATTATTACTAAAAACACTCATAGTTTCTATCATATTTTTTAATGTATCAACTAACTTTTCATTAACTTTTTCTACAACTGTATATCCTTTTAGTGACTTATCTATAAGTAACTCATCAATATCATCTATAAATAAACAATCAAGTTTTCCAATATAATTTTTTCCTGTTGTAGTGCAATTTAGATAATCAAAAACTAATTGTTCAGCTAAAATAAATACTATATCGCACTCATAATTTGTAGCTCGTTTTACTGTATTATTTAAAATGATTCCTATGGATTTATCAGTAAACACAAGCATCTGTTTCAAACTACTAAAATCTCTAATTAGAGCTAGTTCCGAATTTGAAACTAAATGAACTTTTTTCCCTAAAATTGCTTGATACAATATATATCCAAACGAAATATAATTTCTATGCATATAGGGATCAACACTTAAAACTTTACCATCTAATAATAATAGTAAAGCTGATAAATCTTCTTTTGTTAAAACTACTTTCTCAACTCTTTCAACAATAATCATATAATTAGCTATATAAAAAAATATTTCTCTATTATGCCTTAAACCATTTCTAATCCCCTTGTTAGGGACATCTTTCAATGTTTTATATATTTTTATTATTTGATTTATCTTCTTTTTTAATTTCCTATTTTCTTTATTGAATTCAAATAACATAAACATCCCTTCTTTTCGTCAATACAGTTTTTTAATGACTGAACATACTTCTTTTAACTAATTTTAGCAATTAAAAAGTTTCTAATGGTAACTTTTTTTAGTCTTTATTTATGAAAGTTTTAAGACAAGCATTTTTAAATTTAAATATAATGCTTATTATCACTAATTATAAAGACTTGAAATAGACTTTAAAAGAAAGGTAGATGTAAATACAACTCTTGTAATTAGTCCTTTAATTATAATTACTTTCCATTTTAATTTCATATAAATTCCTTTAACACTTATACTATCGATATAAAATTTTATTACTGATATAGTTCTACTCTTATCTCTCTAAACCTTGAAATTATGCCAGTTTGATAATATATATCACAAGAAACATTCGTTAGATAAAAAATTTTATCATTTTTGTGGAAAGTTTATGAATTCCCTTGTAAAAGTTTACTTTTTTTAATATTTTTATAAGTTTTATAACATTTATAAGGTAAATTATAGATAATTTTGTTTTGTATTACATTTTTATATAATTACAGGTATTTCTTATAGATAGTTTCACATTTTAAAATTTAAATATCCTTAGAAAGATTAATTTATGAAAAAAAGATTTTACAAAACAAAATGGTTCTTTATAATTATGTTATTTATTTTCCCTATTTTTAACTTTATAGTTATTTGGAAATGCAATTTGCACAAAGCATTTAAATGGATTTTAAATATAATAATGACAGTATGGATTTTATTTTTACTCCTATTAGTTTTAACGCCAGTTCTAGGTGTTCAACCTAAACCAACTGTTCAATCTAAACCTGTTGTTCAACCTAAATCAGTTGTTCAACCTAAACCAGTTGTTCAACCTAAACCTGTTGTTCAACCTAAACCTGTTGTTCAACCTAAACCTGTTGTTCAACCTAAACCTGTTGTTCAACCTAAACCTGTTGTTCAATCTAAACCTGTTGTTCAACCTAAACCTGTTGTTCAACCTAAACCTGTTGTTCAACCTAAACCTGTTGTTCAATCTAAACCGGTTGTTCAATCTAAACCGGTTGTTCAATCTAAACCGGTTGTTCAACCTAAACCAAAATCACCAACATCTACTACTTCTGAACAACAACAAATAGGCATAATAAAACAACTAGGTTCCGGTTATCACAAAGCAGATTTACACCTTAATCCTAGTAGCAGCTCTAGTGATCTTGCAAGATTATCTCCTGGGCTTCAAGTAACTATTTTACAAAAAGGATATAATTGGACTAAAGTCCAACTTCCTAGTGGGATAACTGGATATGTTTATACTAATTTTATTAAATTCAACTGAGGTGATGCTAAATGAATTATGGCTTATGGAAATTAGCTATGAGAGGACGTAGAAAAGCTCTTAGAAAACAAAAATATAATAATTATAATGCTAATTCAAATCAATATACCTATAGAGATAAATCTAAAGATGTATCTTATTCAAGCTATAAAAAAAATCAAATGCAAGGCTCAACATTAAAAGCTAAATTTTGGCTTTGGTATATAAATTATATGGATAAGAAACATATAAAATACTCTAAGAAATGCAATTATAATATTTATTTACAAGGGAATTATTGGGGGCGTGTATCTTATGAAGCAAAACAATTTTACAATAATAAATGTCAAATTTGCGGTGCTAAAGCTACGGAAACACACCATTTAAATTATAATCATCTTGGTGCAGAATCTATAAATGATATACTTGTTCTGTGCCATAAATGCCATTTTGATAAAATTCACAATAAAATCCCTGCATCACAAGATTATAATAACGCATACATAAAGCGTGGTCTTGCTATATCTAATGAGCTTTCTAGAAAACGTACTAATAAAGATGCTGAAATAGAAAGACTTAAAAAAGTTGTCCAGAATCAAAAAGTTTTTATAAACAAGCAAAATACTTTACTCAATAAACAAAGCGCTATACTCATTGAAATTCAAAATAAATTAGGAGAAAATTTATCTAGTATTAAATAATAATAAAATTCATAGAAAGAAAGTCGCTTATTAGCGGCTTTTTTTATTACACTATTTTACAAATTTATTTTTGCATAAAAAAGACTTTGCTCTGCAAAAGTAAAGTCTTGGTGTTTTACATACAATTATTGTAATTTCAAAAGTGTTACTAGACATGCATTTTTATTTCAGTTAAATACAACTTTTGTTAAGGTTAATCCTGCGAAGAGTATCAATATTATATCCATATTTTTCATTTAAATACAACTCTTGTTAAGGTTAATCAAAGAAAAAAGTAATAGGCACTAATTTTACTAATTCATTTAAATACAACTCTTGTTAAGGTTAATCAACTAAAACGCATTTGAATATTGATATAGTGAATAAATTTAAATACAACTCTTGTTAAGGTTAATCCAATTTTACTTTTAATATAATACATTTCAGCCTCATATTTAAATACAACTCTTGTTAAGGTTAATCTAAAACAGAGCCACTTTTTTGTGTAAATTGACCTATTTAAATACAACTCTTGTTAAGGTTAATCCAAGATAAATAGCCACTTCATAAATTTGCATATCTTACGTAAGCTACTCTCTATCTATATTATATCAATTTTTTACCAAGTAAAATTTAAAATATCGTTAATTTATCTAAAACCTTCTAAGATAGCATTATACAATAGCTTATCTAAGTTCCATTCTAAAAATGGCTGGTAAATTATATTATTAAATCTTCACCTGTATCATTTGTTTTTACACCTATAATTTCTTCACCAAATACATTTCCATTCATCAATTTTATTACACATATAAAATCTAAATTTTTATCAATAACTTTATTTATATCACTTTTAAAATTAATAAAATTAGCTGGTGTCATCTCCCCTCTAAATACAGATTTTTGAAAATGAGCTAAATATCTTTTGCATACTTTAAACCTTTATTCACTCGCTTTTCACCAACATCATAAAATACAAATACATAATTATAATTTATTTTTTTCTTCATTATTTTTTCTCCTTTATGCTAAAAGGAATAAATTCTTTATCTTCTAATATGTTTTTTATTAATTTATAACAATCTAATTTTATCGCTGTCTTATAAGTAACTTTTCTTTTTAATGTTGGATGATTAAAAACTGTTTCCATTCTTTTTTCAAATTCTTCTAGAAATATTTTTCTTCCGTCCTCATTAAGTAGGCAATAATTAACCTTTTTATCAAAGTGTTTTGACACTTGTATTTTTTTATTGTTAATCATTTCAAATATAGTTTTATAAACTATTACTGGCTTAAATACTTCACTAATATCTAAACTTAATGAAAATCTTCTTTCTGCTGGTTCATGTAAAAAACTAATTCTTTGATCTAGATGTGTTCTGTATATTATAGAGACAGTTTTTGCGTATAATAGTGTATTTCCAAATGATATCATTGCGTTTATAGGATTATCTGGTGGTCTTTTCACTCTCTTATTCATAATAAAATCTTCTGGAAGAAAATATTTAAAATCCGAGTAAAATCTTTGCCATAACTCACCTTCTACCGACATTAATTGATTAATATTAGCAGCCTTTTCTATGTTTAAAACAAAGTCTTTTTTTATCCAATCAATAGTAGTTTTAACCTCTTTTTTATCATGTTTATAATAGTGATATAAAATTTCTCTGATGTTCATTGCAATTCCATTAACAATTGATTTTGCTATTTCTAGCCTTTTATCCTCAAATGCTTGTACTTGTTTTATTAGTAACCTACCACTGTTATATTGATTTTGTGGGTAATAAGATCCACTATACCCTTCATAATAATTAAAAAAGTGAACTATGAAAATAATAATTAACTAACGTTCCATTAACTTTAATCATACAAAATCTCCTATTCCAGTTTCGAGCATAGCTTTATTCAACTTATTATCAAGAAAATATTTTTCTCCATCTTGAATATAAATAAGATCTCCAATTTTATCATCATAAGGAACATCGCATTTTTGGGAAACTTTATATATAAAATAATTCATCTTTGAAGTAATCTCTGACATTTTTATTTTCTTTTTAGCATAATTCATTTTATTATCAGATAATAATTTTTTATATTCATTCCATATTTTCTCACCACTTATGATACTACCATCTAGATTTTCTATATCCCTTGCTAAAAATATAGATTTACTTAAAAAATCTTCATCTATTATTTTCATTTTTTCTTCTATTTTTATAAAATCAAATTTACTTACAGCATTCTGAAAAAATTCATTAACATTTTTCTTTTCATTAGCTGATCCATTTTCTTCTTTTAGCTTAGCTAAAACCCTGTTATAATAAAATGCAAAATCCTTATTCACTAAAGCATTTCGTATTTCTAAATTTCGCTCTAAATTTATAGTTAATGATTTTTCGACTCTTACATCATTCTTATATATTTTTTCTGCATTATAAATATTAAAAAAATAAACACGCCCATCTCTTTTACACGATCTGTTAATTCGTCCCATAAACTGTTCTTCACTATCAAATTTAGATGTATCTTTATAACCTAAATCCATATCTATATCTACACCAGCTTCTATTATTTGAGTAGCTACTAGTATTATCCCACTTTCGCTTATTTCCTTACTTTTAGTCATTTGTATAATTTTTTCTCTATCTATAGAACGGTCATCCCCTGTTAATAGAAAAATTGGACATTTAATATCAAATTCTTTTAAATCTTCAAAAAATTTGTAAGCTGTAATTTTTGAAATGAATTCTATTAAAATCTTCTTTTTCATTTCACTAGCTTTTACAACATGTTCTACAACATCTTCAAAATTAGATTCCATAAGTTCATAACTTATATTCACTCTATTTTTAAACAAGTGATTTTCAAAATATTTTTCTCTATTTTTGATTAAATTTATATTTTCACTATCATCAATTAAACTATTTAAATTTGGCAATGTTGCTGACATTATCAATATTTTAAGATTTAATATTTTAGAAAAACTCTTTAAAAATGTTATTATTTCTGTCCAAATTGAAATTTTATAACTTTGAATTTCATCAAGAATTATTATGCTATTTGCAAGTTGATGAAATGGAAATATATCTTCCTTCTTGCTACTAAACATTGTATTAAAAACCCCAACACTTGTAGTTAGTATAAAAGGATAATTTAAAAATTGTCTATCAATAAAAGATTTCGTATATTTAACAAAATCATCTTCAAGTAAATATTCATTTTCACTAGACTCTATATCTTTTACTTTAATAGATGTTATTGAATTTATAACAGCTATATTATCTAAAACTTCTTTTTTATTTTTAAATATTTCATCAATAATTTTTTTATTTTGTTCAATTAAAGTATTAAAAGGATATATATAAAATATTTTTTGAAGTGAGCTATCTTCTTCCATCATTTTAAAACTTAGATTCATAGAAACATTGCTTTTTCCGCATCCTGTTGGTGCTTCTAAATAAAAAATATTTTCATTTTTATTTTTTATAAAATTCTGTTCTGCTTCTAAAAACATTTCTGTTCTTAAAGTATTTATATTCTTTTCGGTAGAAAAATCTTTTGTTTTTCCATATATATTAGTTTCATATTTCCTTATTGATTTATATATTTCTCCTTCTTTATAAACATCATAAAATTCATCTATATTATCTAATGATCCAAAACTAGTTATTTCATTTTCATTCATAAATTCTGATGTTGCATAAAAATCACTAGCAAAAATAAGGGATAATAAAAGTCTTTGATATGTATACATAACTATCCCCATATCTTTTTCTACTTTTTTTATCTCTCTTGCAATTGCATTAGTTCTTATAATAGCTTGTTCATTAATATCTAAATTTAATTCTTTTAAATACACCTTGCTTTTACTAACTTTAAATGCTTCTACAATATTATAAGCATCTTCACCTACATTGAATTTTTTTATAAAACTTGCAAATGAATCTAAATCAGAATGATGTCTTGAGATTAAATAAGCATTTAGATATAAAAATATACGTAATATTTTTCTTTCATTTTTATTATTTATAGCTTCTAACTCTTCAATAAAATTATCAATATAAAGTATAGCTGATAACAAAGAATGTTTGCTGCCTAAAATTTCAATATCTTTAGAATCCTCGATTGCATTATTATCCATTTTATTCTTTTGAAACTTTACAGCTATTTTTCCTATATCATGAAAGTGAATAGTATTTAATAAAATACTTCTAAAATATTTTTTTGCTTCTAAAGTAAAATTATTTAAACATTCATTTTCTATATTTATAAATATTTTTTCTAAATTTTTTTCTTTTAAAATTTTTTCAAAATACTTGTCAGATAACGTTATATGTTCAAATAAAGTTTCTTTTATTTCTTCATCTTCTTCATTTTTCTTATACTTTTTTCTATGTGCATAATACTTATAATCATTATTTAAATTCTCAAAATAATTTTTATATTCTATATCATTAAAATACTCCATATACCTTACCGCCTTAAAATTAATATAAAAATAAAGGAGGATTTCCCCCCTTTAAAAAAAAGCAATATTTTTTTCGTTTACATTTAAAACATACAAATCATCAGTATCATAAACTAACATATTTGTATAAATAAAATTTTCAAATTCATATAAGCTAGTAACTTCATTCAATGCCACAGGTAAATATTCTTGATATCTATAAAAACATTCATCGGCTTCATCATCAAATTTAGTTTTTATATTTCCTTTTTTAAATAACGAGTCAATATTTCCAAAATCTGTTACCTTTATAACATCCTTAATAACTTCTATATTATCAATATTGGCAATGTGATCATTTTTCCCTAAATAAGGTATAAATTTTGCCCTTCTATTTAAAATATCTTCTTTTAATTCTAGAGCTTCATCATTATTTAAAAGAACATAAATATTCCATGATGGATTTTCAAGCCATTGTTCCTTAACTATTAAATTTCCACCAGCTTCTTGACTTGCATATCCAACAGAATTATTAAAAACTTGAATTTTTTTATTTATTGAATTATTCTTGTTGTTCGGTTCAATTGCTATTTTTAAAGCCTTAAGTTTTTCATAAAACTCTGGATATACATTACTAGTTTTACTTAGTATATTGATTTTATTGTATCCACTATATCCTATTATTGCTCCAAACATTCCAAGAAGAGCAACTTTATGGATAGATCCATATGTGAAATAAACATTACTATTAACATCTGGCTTTTTGAAAAATGCTGTTTTTCCAGAAAGTCTAAACTTTAAAACGTCCATTTTTATACCTCTTCTTTTGTGAATATATTAAATATTTTTAGCCCTTCAATATTGGTTTCTAACGCTGTAGTATATGGATTATAATATATCTCAATATTTTCAACTTTTTCCTTAATAGAGTTAAGAAGATCGCCACAATCAACTTTTATAGTGTTTTTTTCATCCCCTTTTATAAACTCAATGTAATTAGCTAAATTAGGTATATATAAATCTTTTTCAGTTTCAACAAACAATGCAAACTCATTCTCACAGCCCATTTTAGAATTTGTTGCATATGATGTCGCACTATTTATTGCAACATTTTTAAAATCGCTATAATCTTCTTTTGTATATCCATTTGTTACTTCCATATCAACAAATTCATTGTATGCCATTGGATTAATTGTAAATGGATAAAAATAATGAGCTTCTCTACTTACTATTTTAGTTCCAAGTGTTGAGTTTTTAGCTTCATCTTCATCTTCACTATTATTTTTCTTTTTCTCAACATCCTTTCCATCTCTAAATGGTGATAATATCGCCTGTTCTTCTGCTTGTGAATCTTCATATTTATTAAATCCCTGACCAATTTGAACAGCACCTGTTATTGATATATTATTTCCTTCCTCTGCAAAAGTAGCTCCAAATTGTTTAACATCTTTTGCATTAAAAAGATTTACTAAAACTTCCTTTGTACTTTTACAATCTTTTAAATTTTTTATGTCAAATAACAATTCATATCTTTCTTTTAATGTTCTTGGAACAAGTGTTATTTCTTTTTTAGTGTTTTCTGAGAACTTCATTGATTTTATATAAAGAACTTTTTCCCCATTTTCTACCCACATTTTTTTCATAGGATACTTTAAAGCTTTATCACTTCCAAAAATCTCTCCTTCTGAAGTAGTTTTTGGATATCCTGTAAAATCTGCATTCCAATTTGACATAATTGATGATATTCCTATTATTCCATATACTCTCTTATCCATTTTTACTCTCCATCCTTCTTCTCAAAAATTAAATTACTGTGTAAATAACCAGCTATAATAATATCTTCATTTATTTTTCCATCTGGACTATAAGATAAAATTAACGCATATAATTGCGAAATTCTTTTCGATGTACCTAAGATATCATAATTATATTTTTTATATAAAACTCTAATTTTTTCTTTTATAACCCTATCGTTTTTAGTATTTATAAAGGCATTTACAAATGATTGAGATTTTACTAGTGCCTTACTTTTACTTCCTAAAAATCCTACCATTTGTCCCACTGCAAAATAATACTCTAAATCACTCTGTATTTCTTCTGTATTTTTTGAGTTTATTTTTTCTCTTAATATATCTTTAATCTCTTTAACTACTTGCCCCATATCATTACCCCCATTAAAATAATTTAAAAGTGAATATCGTAAATTAAATAAGTTGCATGCTTTGATAAGATATCCTTTTTCTATAGAATCTTTAATGTTATTTTGTATTAACTTATCTAATATTTTTTGTGCTGCTGATTCATCATTTTTATAAATCCAATTAAATATACTTTCTCTTGCAATTCTCAGATTGTTTTTTAAATTATTTTCAATTTTTAATTCTTTTATATCTGAAAAATAATTATTTATTAAGCACTTACCAAATAAAACTTCATTTAAAAGATTCTGCAATTCTTTTTTATTTTTTATTCCATACTCAATGTTTTTATTTAACTTTTCATCCATTTCAATAAAATTTTCAAAAACAAACTTTTTATTGCTTTCGCTATAACTACTAATTACATCATGATAAATTATGTTTACCGTTGTATCTCTTTGAATTCTAAAAAAATGCCCAGAAAACTCATCGTCATCTAAAGGTTTTCCATTCTCTAAAGCCTCTATTTTATCTTTATTAAAAAATATATTAAACTTTTTATCAACAGCTAAATTCATAAGATAATCAAAGGCTTTCTTTTGCATTAAAACTTCATTACTATCTATCAAATATGGTATTTTTTCATATCTAGTTTTATTCTCTAGATATGGTTTTTTTGAGTTTAAAGAGATGTTATTGTTATGCAAACCATATATTTCACCCTTAAGTTCTATATTATATTCATTTTTATTATAGATATTAGGAACAATATAACGTTTACTTTCCTTTTTAAACTCTTCTATACCAAAATCAAAAAATATCTTCAGATAATCTTTTCTAGTCTTATCCACATCTAATGTAAATATATTTTCTCTAATCCAGTTTTGAATTTTTTTAAGTCTTTCGATGTTTATCTCTTCAAGCTCTGCTTCAACTTGTTGATAAATTAATTTTGATTTTTTATCTTTATATTTCAAATATGGGTCTAATAAAATTTCATAATACCCATCTATTATTTCATTTGTTAATAACTTTTTCTCTTCTTTAGCATTAAAGCTTTCTTTCTTAACAAAAAAAGATAAATAGTTATTGCTATGAATCTTCTTTTTCTTGTCTATTGGCTTATCCATTGTAAGCAATATGCTATTATAATCCATGGCTTTTATTTGCCCTAGCACTTCAATATCAGTTGATTCTAAAGTCAAAGTTTTTTTATTGAACTTTATTTCTGAAATACTATCAATTTCTAGTTCTAAACTCCTATTTTCTTTAACAATTATATAGGTTCCATCAGCTGGTATATAATTATCCAAAATAAGACGATCTCCTACATCTGTTAATTTAGATTCAAAAACTTCTAAAAAATCTTTTAACATAAAATATTTCCACCCCCTTTATAACCATTTAAAATTAACAAACCCAAATCCTCTAGATGAATTTTCACCTAGTGAAACACCTAAACTTAAATATGCTAAGTCTTGGGATATTTGATCACTTTCAATAGAAAGTTCAATTTTATCACCAAGTAAATTTATATTTTTAAAATTTGTTGAAATGGGCTTTCTATTTTTAAATTGTATTTCATTATAAAAATCATGATTTACGATTGAAGTTTTATTTATATAATTTGATTTCTTCAATATATTTTCTTTAAGCCTTTTTTCAAAAAATTCTATTGACTCTAAATTTCTCCAGTATCCATTATTTTTTATAATGATTGGTGTTATAGAATAAATTTTTTCTATATGTTTTTTAGGGATAATTCTTATATCACATTTTATAGCTTTTAAATTATCATCATAATGATGAACTATATAATTATGTATATAATTTGCTAAGTCCTTATTAATAGTTCTAATTGTTAAAGTGTATAACTTGTCCACTTTATATACCTTATCCACCTCTGTAGGATATAAATAATTAAAATTATATTCTTTATACTCTCTTGAATTATGTTTTTGTAAAAATATTTCATTTTTGCAAAAACCTTTATCTAAAAATGATGCAGTCCGTTCTAATACGTCTTCATATCTTATGTCTTTTAGAAGATATAGTTTTAATTTCAGTTCATAAACTCTCATAAACTCACCTCTTTTTACAATCACACTAATTAATTTCATATCATATCTAAAATTGTAATTTATTAACATCAAAAAATCAACTTTTATGGTAGAATTTTACTGTAAATTTAAAAAATATATAATATTATTGATTAATTTTATGACAAAACAACTCTTGTTAAGGTTAATCAATTTCAAATACAAAAGTGATATAATAAATTCATAAATGACAAAACCCATTAAATTTGTTATTTAACTAAAATTAAAATGTTGTGTCTAGTAACACTTTCAAAATCACAATAATTGTATGTAAAATACCAAGACTTTACTTTTTGCCGAGTAAAGTCTTTTTTTATTGTGATAATTAATAATATTATAATAAAAATGTATTTGGCATTTAGTGTATTATAGGCGTAAATTTAAATCAAAATAATAATTAAGAAAGGTGGAATGGTTTATGTTAATTAAGACGTTTCAAGGAGAGTTAAATCCTCCTAATACTGTTTTTATAAATGAAATGAAGCCGTATGTAATTATAAAGGATAGCCAATATATTATTGATTCTAAAATTTATCAGAATAAAAATATTACTACTAAAGATATTAATGAATTACAAGATTTATTAAATGTAGCAAATCAAATAGCAACTAAGTCTCATACGCAAAATCAGTTGAATTTAGAGCATGGAACTGTAGTTCTGGGGCAACAATCTCACACTGATGATTTTAACAATTTCCAGCAAATTGTTGGAGTTACTAAAATAGTATATTTTTGGTGGGGCTGTTATATTTATTTAAATAATGTCGACACGCAATGGTTGGCAGGTCTTACTACTATAGCGGCTGCCGCTGCATTAAGCGTGTTGTTCCCTGGAATTGGTGGAGTGATAGCTGCGGCGATAGCTGGCTTAATTGGACTTTGGGGAGGTATAGAATCTCCATTAACAGCTAACGGATGCGTTATTAGTTACAATTATGCTACAGGGCCACAACAATCATGGGCGCAATAAAAAAAAATAAGAAATACTTCATTATCTTTGGAATTGCAAATGCAGTTATTATCTTAGGTGGAACTTTTATCATTACTACTTTTAATTTCACTAATAATTTAAATAATTTAATCCGCGTATTGATGATGGTTTTACTTGTAATTTTAGATTTTACAGTATACAAAGTATTTTATAAAAAATAGATTTAAAAAGAGTTACCAAAATTGAGGTAGCTCTTTTTCATGCAAAAATAAATTTGTGAAATAGTGCAATAAAAAAAGCCGCTAATAAGCGACTTTAATTATATTGTAATTCGTTTTTACCTCGTTGCATAACAATTTCAAGAACTGATCCCCACTCTTTAATCTTTTGTTGAGCAGTTTTAATTTGTTTGGCTGGAACATTTTTTCCCATCACAAAAGGTATTTCAATAAAAGGATGTGACATATTATCCAGTGTGATTATCAATGATAATTTTTGTATTTTTTCTTTTTGCTTAAAAGACGCAAAGACTAATGTTGCCTCCTGGACCATTTTTGTAGTTTTATTTTGGACTACCTCGCATTTCAGAACTTCACTAAAATTAAAATCTTCATGATCTATATTTTGGCTTTTTCTATCAGCACTCCAGTAATGTATTTTATTATGATCTTCATCAACTAAAAAAGCTCCTGCTATTTTAGGGTTAAAAAATGAAGTTTTTTTAGTGGATACTATATTCTTAAATTTACAATCAGTAATAACTTGGGCGTCTATTTGTTCTAAAAGATTTCTTAACTTTCTGTTTTTTACTACATTAACGCCAATTATCGCTGCTATTATAATAATAATGATTGCTACCGCCAATTTTATCAACTCCTTTATTCTGTAATTAAGTATAAATTGCTAAATTAACACCTAAAACCCCCTATAATTATGTAAAAATGTAATGTAAAGCAAAATAGTCTACAATTCACCTTATAAATGTTATAAATTTTATAAAAATATCAAAAAAAGTAAACTTTTACAAGAAAATTCATAAAGTTTTCACAAAAATGATAATTTTTTTAATCAAACATATGTTCTTTTATTTAAATACAACTCTTGTTAAGGTTACTCCCCTTATACCCCCATCTATTTGAAAATATCTATCTATTTAAATACAACTCTTGTTAAGGTTAATCGAGCCAGCGAAAAGTTTATCTACATTCAGAGCTTATTTAAATACAACTCTTGTTAAGGTTAATCTCTGCTTCACTTTCATAATTAAGAGAAACCTCTATATTTAAATACAACTCTTGTTAAGGTTAATCAAAAAATAATGAATTTAGAGTTTTTAATACTGTTTAATTTAAATACAATTCTTGTTAAGGTTAATCAACTCAACAAATTCACTATGTCTATGCTCTGCAAAAATTTAAATACAACTCTTGTTAAGGTTAATCCTAGTATTTATTTAATCTGTAAAGATAAATTTTCTATTTAAATACAACTCTTGTTAAGGTTAATCGCGAAGAAAATTTAGTTTCGGCTAATGTTCATTTATTTAAATACAACTCTTGTTAAGGTTAATCTGTTATTGAAACTGGAAGTATAAGTGCGATTTGATCATTTAAATACAACTCTTGTTAAGGTTAATCAGGATATGAGAACATACAAGATAAAATAAGTTTATGATTTAAATACAACTCTTGTTAAGGTTAATCCTTTAGGCGTGTATTCACTTCTATAATTATGCTGCATTTAAATACAACTCTTGTTAAGGTTAATCTATTTATCGCTTAACATAATAAAACGCTTTAAAAGATTTAAATACAACTCTTGTTAAGGTTAATCTTTTATCACTCGAGTAAAGTCAGGAATTGAAGTTTTATTTAAATACAACTCTTGTTAAGGTTAATCGTGAGAATAATAGGATTTACTTTTGCAGTTAGCTTATTTAAATACAACTCTTGTTAAGGTTAATCAGTTCTCTAGCACCTTCTTCAATTTCACTTTCAACTATTTAAATACAACTCTTGTTAAGGTTAATCAGGATTTTAAAAGATGATAGTCAATGCTATATAAATTTAAATACAACTCTTGTTAAGGTTAATCAAAATTTAGCTATCGGAATGAATTCTTTTTTTAAATTTAAATACAACTCTTGTTAAGGTTAATCTGCATATGAAATTGCAGCTAAATTAAATAGAAACGTATTTAAATACAACTCTTGTTAAGGTTAATCCGTTTAATAAATAATCTTCAGTCCTATATGCGTTTTGAATTTAAATACAACTCTTGTTAAGGTTAATCTGGCAAGATTTAATTCAAATCCAAAACCCGCATGGATTTAAATACAACTCTTGTTAAGGTTAATCTAGCTCAAAATTGGAAATTATAAATCCATCTCAATATTTAAATACAACTCTTGTTAAGGTTAATCCGGTTTTACGTATACAATCTGCCGTTTACTGGGAAATTTAAATACAACTCTTGTTAAGGTTAATCTCCTCCTCTAAATAATATTTAAATCTCATAGCTTTATTTAAATACAACTCTTGTTAAGGTTAATCAAAAGACTTCATGCCAACTGTCGACAATCGTTGCTTATTTAAATACAACTCTTGTTAAGGTTAATCTTGTTTTAATTGATTAAATATAACTAACTGTGATTGATTTAAATACAACTCTTGTTAAGGTTAATCAATTATACTAGCTTATACGACGAGTTTAAACCGTCCAATTTAAATACAACTCTTGTTAAGGTTAATCATGTTTACAGTATAGGTCAACACACTGGACTTTGTAAATTTAAATACAACTCTTGTTAAGGTTAATCCATGTCATATAATTACAAAATTCTAGTAAAATAGGATTTAAATACAACTCTTGTTAAGGTTAATCAGGTTCAATAGTTATAAAACCTATAATTCTTGATCATTTAAATACAACTCTTGTTAAGGTTAATCTTTTTAGGCGTACCATCTATACCGTCATTAATCTGATTTAAATACAACTCTTGTTAAGGTTAATCCTTTTACATAAATAGCTAAATAACTAGCTTTACAAGATTTAAATACAACTCTTGTTAAGGTTAATCTTGATTAATAGATTTTTAAATAGAAAACATATTCGCAATTTAAATACAACTCTTGTTAAGGTTAATCCAAGATAAATAGCCACTTCATAAATTTATACCCCTCCTACAAATTAGTATATATCTCTATTATATCAATTTTTTACCAAGTAAAATTTAAAATATCGTTAATTTATTAAAAACCTTCTAATCCCACATTATATAAGGGTTTGTTTTAAAATTATCTAAAAACGGTTGGTAAATTATATTATTCTCAAAATTAATAAAACTAGCTGTTCTCATTCTATTTCTAAATATAAATTTTTTTAATAAACTAAATTATCAAAAAAGACTCACTATATAAAAAGATTTAATATAATATGTTATAATAGGGAAAATATTCCTTTAATTTATAATTAATGTGTAAAAAACAGAAAAAAGGGGGACTTTTAAATGAATTCTAATAATGAAAGTTATAATCACAGCAACGTTAAATCCACTATAAAAAAAGGTATTTCTTTTGGTTCTTGTTTAGCTATGATTATTTCTTACGTTGCTTGGCAATCAATTCCTTGGGCAATTCTTCATGGTCTATTAAGTTGGATTTATGTCATCTATTACTGGCTTACTTATGTAAGATAAAAGCCTAAAAATTATATCAATATTTTACTACCTAGCTAAAAAAACATTTTATTTAAGACATATTTCAAAACAAAAAAAGATACCTTATAAGCTAAGTTATAAAGTATCTTTTTCAATTTAGAAAGCTACAATTTCAACTTCTTCTTTTTCAATTTTCTCATCTTTATTTTCAATATCTTTATCTCTGTCTTTTATTTCATTATAAAATACAGCAATTCCTTGAAGCATATATGGAGTGAGCCATATATAACCTATGCCTAAAGTAATTGAAGAAAGTATTATCCATCCTATATATGAAAATTGGAAACAGAAAAATCTCCATTTGTTTCCTCTCATAATTCTTCTACTTTCTTTTAATGATGCAAATATTTTATCTATACCATTATTTTCGTCAACAAAAATTAAGAAAACCATACTGTATGTATAAGAATATAATACTATTGGAATAAAACATATTATTATTGCTATCATAAAAGCTAAAATTCCTAATCCTGATATATCACTTAAAGATGTATTAGTAATAATTTCTTGTATCCCTGTAAATACTTCCTCTATAAAAAGAACTACTCCTATAATACTCACTATTATAAGTGGAATACTTGCTATTATTGCACCTATTTCAAATACTATATTTAGACCTATTGATCTTGGCCATTGTTTTTTATTAAACATACTAAAGATAGCACAAAAATGCGTATTCTTATATGTTTGCTTAACAAAGAAGGCAATTAAACCAAGCTTTAATGGTATAATTATAACTATTATTATGATTGCAAATACTATATGACTTAAATAATACTGAATAACACCACTTATAGCGATTATGGCTATATACAAAAGAAAAACTAAAATTGATTTAGTCCAATGTCCCTTTAAATTTTCTCTTGCAATTTTTCTCATTTGTTTTGCTTTTAACTTATCCATTGTTTCTCTCCTTTCAAATTTTAAATTCCATGCATTTACAATAACATTACTAAGCAATAATTCATAATTTAAGAAATTTACTTTTTGATATTATTTACAGTAAAGAAAAATTAGAAAGGAAACAAAAATATGACAATCTAATGAATGCCATATTTTTATATAAAAGTAATTTTCAAAGTCATAATTAATAAGCTTATCTATAGCTACAAGATTAACAAATAGCTAAACATCTCAATTATAAAAATCATAAAATTTCAAATTTTTAATATATCCATTTTATTGATGGGTAAGGTGCTTCTCTCCCCTCTTTAACTACATCCGCTGTAGCAAAACCAATAGCACAAGCATCAAATCCATATTCACTTTTAGGCACTCCTAAAATATCACAAAACTCTTTGTTATCACTTAATCTTCCTATTACACTAACAAGTTCAAATCCTAATCCTAAGGCAGTCGCTTTAAGCCACATATTTTGCATTACATGAGATAGTGATTTTTGTTCTATTGCTGGTATGCCTCGACGTTCAGCAACAATAATAAGATATGGTGATGTCCCAACTCCAAGAATTCCTTTATTAACTTGCATTGTCAAAGAATTTATAAATGATTGTAAAGTGACATTATTTTGTGCTGCTTTTTCATGAGTTGCTATTTGAGCTTTAATAACACCCTCAAGAATAGTCTTAAACTTTTCCATTTGTGGACTACTATTTGAAACAACAAAGAAATGTCGGAAATTTTTTTGTTTTGCAACTGCAAGTATTGGATAAGGTGCTAGTCTCCCAGCTTCAATTATCTCTTCTATTATTTCTTTTGAAGGTATCTCTTCAGTAAAACTTCTTGTTGATCTTCTAGTTCTTAATAGCATGTCCAAAACTTCATTAACATTCTTTTTATCTAAACTATTCATTTTTATCCTCCGTTTATCAATTTATATTTATCTATCTTTAGAATCTTTTTTATACATTTTATTAATGAGAACATTGCTAATTAATGAAATGTATATATATTATGATACCTATATAATTTTATTCAATAAACAGTAATTTTAAAAATGCTAAGTAATAAACATTTACTATAAAAATGTTTATTAATAATGCAAAATTATATAAAACGATGTTAGAATTTATGAAAAGAACATCTATTGATAAACTAACTTATTTTAAAGACAAAAATTTTAATATGTAAATATTCTCTTTATAAATTATGGTATATTAAAACCATAAAATAGTATTTAATTACTTACATCTGAGGGGGATTTTTATGTATAGAATTATAACTGATACCGAGATCATTGATAATTTTACAAATAGTCCAAAATCACATTTGAAAAAAGGCTATTTACTAGTTAAAGGAAATTACTTTTATTTTTCTACTTCTTTAATTCCTGATGAGATATGCGAATTATCAGAAAAAGAACTAAAAGAATATCTCAAAAAAACATATACTAAATCTGCTGTAAATTTTTCAAAAGATAAGTGTAATGTTAAATTAAAAACCGCTACAAATTCTGAATATAATTTCTACGATATAGCATTTGGTTCAAAAAATCTTTTAATGCTTCATGACTATAAAACTAAAAAAGATTCATCTTTAAAAAATACTACTTTTGATTCCCTTATACCTATTTTATTTAATTATAATTCGATTTATTTAAATCTTGCTATTAATTTTTCTTATCTAATACTTACAATAATTTATGGCTTATTTATAATTAAACTTCTTTTATCACACACACTTATTGCATATTCTCTTATCATATTATGGGGAATTTCTTGTATTATAGTAGGTAAGTATATCTTAAAACTCATTAGAAAAAATATAGAAACTGCACTTATATAGCTATGTTTTAATCATTTAAGCTATTATAATTTATTTTTTCAAATAAAAACCTAACAATTAAAATAGAAAAGCCACACACCTATCTAAATTTAAGTGTATGGCTTTTATTATATTAAAATTTTAATATTTCTCTTTTAACAGAATTACCATTATAAATTTCTAAGTAAAGCTCATCATCTAAAACTTTTCTAATTTTTTCATTGTCCTCTAATTTTGTTACTTCCTTACTTTTTATATCAACATAACCAACAAATCCTTTTGGCTTATTATCACTTATTACTTCTGAAGATATTATAACTTTGCCATTTGATACATCTAGCAGCGAATCATAATTAATATTATAGCTTTCATCTAAAAGAGTAGTTGTAACCTTACTTCTTAAATCAGATTTTAATAGCTGTGTTTTACCATTAGAACCTACACTTAAACTATATAAAAATCCATCTTTAGCAACACCTTTATTTTGCATTATATCTAAAGTATAAGATTTTAGTTTAGTCTGTGCACCAGTAGTACCTGTAACATCAATAACATGAACTTTATCATTGCTATTAAAAGTTATTCTATTACCATCTATACTAATATTATGAATTATTTCTTCTGAAGAATGTATTCCCACACCATATTTTTGATTTATATTATAATACATAAGAATTTCCTTATTATTAGCCTCATCATAAAAAGAATAAGCTACATTTTCTCCATCTACATCAAACTTACTAGCGTGAGCAAGTAGTGTAGATACATCTTTCCCCTCATTATCTACTAAAAATAGTGCTGTTATATAATCTCCTGTCTGTTTTAATAACATATCATTATTATCATCAACTCTTAACTGTTCTGTATATAATATATTTTTACCTTCTAATTTTGCTTCTATTATAGAATAATTTTTATCAAAAGATCTAGCTACAAAATTTGCTTTTTCAGTAGTTTCATTATATAAGTATAAAAACTTTTCATCCTTAGAAATTAGTATATTTCCTTTTTCTCTATCTAAAATTTGATATTCTTTATTTTCTAAAAGCTTAGTTTTTTCAATTTCTATAACTTCTCTAATATTAAAGCTTTGAAAAAACATAAACCCTATAATTCCTATAAAGCCTATACCAGCAATGTACGTCATTACCTTTAGCCTTTTTTTTGTAATTCCACTACTCATATAAACATCCCTCTCTTATTTATGAAATATATTTTACTTCTCTAAATTTACTATTTCATAATCCCCATTTTCACCTCTAATTATAATTTCATTTCCATCAACTGTCGCAAAGCGTTTATTCTCTATAATTTTTATAGATTTATCCTTAAGATTATAAATAGCTAAATCTGTTGTATTATCTTCTGAGTTCTTTTGATATCTATTAAATATTAACCTATCGTTCTCTATATCTCTCTCCATCTCTGTTGCCTTATTAAAGGACACATTTCCTTTATCACTTTTTATTCCCTCACTCGCTGTTACTAGAGTTATTGATTTTTTCTTTTCTATGTCATATTCAATTAAATCATTATTTTGTATTCCATATGCTTTTTTATCTTTTAAACAAACTTTTGACATTCCCTCTAGTTTTATTGAATTTTCATCTGTAACATCTTCACTTGTTTTTACATTTGTTATATCAATAATATACGTATCAAATCCCCCTATTCCTGTTCTCACAGTTATTGCTACATTATTTTCTTCTATAGCAACATCCTCAATCACAATAAGTTCGCCTTTAGCTGTGTTATATTTTAATAACTCAATACCATTACCATGCTTTGTATCATATACAACTAGTTTATTCATGGTTTCATCTTGTGTCCCCACATAAGAAACTACTAACTTGTCATTGTCTATATCGTAAACTTGTGGCACATTTAATGTTTTACTTACAAAACTCGTTCCGTCTGTAAGTACATTTCCATTTAATTTAGAATAAAAAATACCTCTTCTATATCCTCTTACTGGATTTTCAAACCCTATATACTCATCAAAGTTTTCATCATCCTCTGCTGGCGTAATTAAAGCTTTTAACTTTACTACTTGCGTATATATAATATCTTCTCCTTGTATAGTTCCATCATAAAAGTGATATTCTTTACTATCTGGCTCTCTTAAAGCATAACTAATATTTTCACTCTCATTAAATAAACAAAGTATTCCGTCTCTATTTATGTATAAATATTTTTCTGCGTCTTTATCTAAAATATAATTTTCATTTTCCCCCTTAAATAGATCTTTCAAAGTCATAGCCTGACCTTTTTTCTCTTCCTGTGAAACCCCTACTTCCCCAGTAGTATCTTTTACCTTTTCATTATTTGTGCATCCAATCAATCCAAATGAAGTAACTAATATTGTAGCAACTAAAAATTTTATTCCCTTACTCATTTCATCAATCCCCTACATAATATTTTAAACCTTTACTCTAAGGACAATTTTACCATATTTTTCTTGCTACAAATCTCTCTTTAAAAAATCTTAATTCAATCGTAATATCTATTCCTGTTCTTCATAAATTTATCTTATAGCTAGTGTTTCTAAGACTCCATTTTAGTTAAGTAAGAAATAAATATCCATAGATAAACTTCTACTTAAAATTCTAATCTATAAAAAATTCCACTTAAATTGAGTCTTAGTTTATACAAAAAAACTCTGATACCATATTGATATCAGAGTTTCTCTTGATTTACTATTCTTTTATATGTTCTTTTATTTTTCTAATCTCTTCTATTGAAGCCCCTGTAGATTTCTCAATAATAACTTCATCTAGCCCTAAATTAAGCATATTTTTTATTGTATCCATAATTGCTTCTCTTTTTCCTTCTCTTTTTCCTTCTCTTTTCCCTTCTATTTTTCCTTCTTCTTTAAATTCCTTAATTACATCTACCATACTTAATTCTCCTTTCACTAAATTTAAAGTTTCTAAATCTAAGAACTTTCCTGCTAAATTTGTAAATAACTTTTCAAGTCCTTCTTTATCTTTTGATAATTTAATAAGCTTAACTACCCTCTCCATATTAGATGCTATATTATCATTTGTATAATATAATCCTGATGAAAGAACAAGTATCACCTTCGAATATTCTGATAAAGTTTTTGATATTTTATAATCTTTTTCTATAAAATCTAGTTCTTCTTCAAGGTTTATAGTCCCTAGATATATATTATTTACTCTAAAAGTTCCAAATGAACCTAATAATTTATCATTAACAGCATTTTTACAATTTTTATTATAAATTATATAAGTAGCTACATCTTTTCCCGTAGCAAGCATTGTGCTCGCACTATAATATCTAAACCTTCTCATATTTTCTTTCCAATTATCAAAAGTAGACTGAAACTCAATATTAAGTAAAGTTCCCATATCAGTTTCTAAAAGCAAATCCATTTCTTTTTCAGTCGTAACTCCTGTTATTTTTGTATCTAAACATTTAACAATTGTTCCTGCATATCCAATTAAATCTTTCAGTCCATTAGAATACAGCTTGCCAAGCTCCTTTAATGATCTATCTTCAACTTTATGCTCCATACTTAATACCTCCTTTCTTAACACTCTGAATTATACTTCTATTATAACCTTAATTTAAAATTCTTAATAGTATAGAAAAAACTCTGATACCGTATTGATATCAGAGTTTTAATTTTTAATTATTTAAGCACTAACTTCTTCTGAAAATTGACTATTATATAAATCTTCATAGAATCCTTTAGCTGCTATAAGCTCGTCATGACTTCCACTTTCTATAACATTACCATCTCTCATAACAAGGATAATATCTGCATCCTTAATTGTTGATAGTCTATGTGCTATAACGAAACTTGTTCTACCTTCCATAAGTCTATTCATAGCTTTTTGTATGAATACTTCTGTTCTTGTATCTACACTACTTGTAGCTTCATCAAGTATTAATATTGAAGGATCTGCAAGAATAGCTCTCGCTATAGTTAGAAGTTGTTTCTGTCCTTGAGATATATTTGAAGCTTCTTCATTAAGAATAGTATCATAACCATCTGGTAAAGTTCTTATAAAGTGATCTGCATGAGCAGCTTTTGCTGCTTCAACAACTTGCTCAAATGTTGCATTTTCAACACCATATGCAATATTATCCTTTATAGTTCCATTAAATAACCAAGTATCTTGAAGAACCATACCAAATATATTTCTTAAATCTTTTCTCTTCATATCTTTAATATCAACGCCATCAATTTTAATTGAACCTGAATTAACATCATAGAATCTCATAAGTAGATTTATGATAGTAGTTTTTCCTGCACCAGTTGGACCAACTATTGCGATTGTTTGTCCAGATTTTGCATCTATATTCATATTTTCAATTAATATTTTTTCTGGAGTATATCCAAATTGAACATTTTCAAATTGAACATTACCTTTTACATTTTTAAGTTCTATTGGATTTTCAGCCTCTAAAACTTCTTCTTTTTCATCGACTATTTCAAATACTCTTTCAGCAGCAGCTGCTGTTGATTGAAGTATATTCATGATATTAGCAACCTGACTCATTGGTTGAGTAAATTGTCTTATATATCTTATGAAAGCTTGAATGTCCCCTATTGTCATATAACCTTTAGTTACAAAAATACCACCTAAAACTGATACAACAACATAACTTGCGTTACTGATAAAGTTCATAACTGGCATTATAATACCTGAAATAAACTGTGCTTTCCATCCTGCTTCATATAGTCTATCGTTGATTTTTTCAAACTCTTCTATTGCTACTTTTTCTCTATTGAAAACTTTAACTACTTTATGCCCTGAATACATTTCCTCAACATGTCCGTTCATTTTACCAAGTTCATTTTGTTGTGTTATAAAGTGTCTTTGTGACTTTTTCATTATTGGTTTTATAGCAAAAATTCCAAGTGGAATAACTATAATACAAATTATTGCAAGCCAAATGTTGATAGTAAACATCATTATAGCAACACCAACAACTGTGATAAATGACGTAATAAGTTCATTTAATGATTGTTGAAGAGTTGAACCTATAGTCTCAAGGTCGTTTGTGATTCTACTTAAAATATCCCCTTTTGAATGTGAATCAAAATACATAAGAGGAAGTTTATTAAGTTTATTCTCTACTTGCTCTCTTAACTTATATACAGTTTTTTGAGCAACAGATGCCATTACAAATTTTTGAGCATATAAAAATGCTGAACTTAAAAGGTACAAGATTGCTAGAACTACAAGAATTTTAAATACATAAGTTAAATCTACACTAGCACCTGGCACACCTTTATATTTTTCCATAATACCATCTGCTATTTTAGTAATAGCCATACCAAGTATTTTAGGACTTACTACTGAAAAAATTGTTGCGATTATCGCAAGTATAAAAATAACTACCATTCTTATTTTAAAATCTTTAAGATAAGAAAACAGTCTTTTCATAGTTCCTTTAAAATCTTTTGCCTTAGCTCCTGATCCCATGTGCATACCGCCACCACCAGGACCTTTTCTTCCAAATGGAGCTGCTTGTGGTTTACTATTTTGATTATTAGTTGAACTCATTTTCTAACTCCTCCTTTGAAAGCTGAGATAATGCAATCTCTTTATATAAAGGACAATTTTTAGCAAGTTCTTTATGTGTTCCTATTCCAGCTATTTTACCATCATCAAGAACTAATATCTTATCTGAATCTTTAGCTGAACTTATCCTTTGTGTAACTACAATTACAGCTGAATCTTTAGTTTCATCTTTAAGAGCTCTTCTAAGTTTTGCATCAGTCTTAAAATCAAGAGCTGAGAAACTATCATCAAAAACATAAACACCAGCATGTCTAACTAATGCTCTCGCAATAGAAAGTCTTTGCTTTTGCCCACCTGAAACATTTGTACCACCTTGTGATATTTCATGCCCATAATTGCCTTCCATATTATCTATAAACTCTGTAGCCTGTGCTACACTTGCTGCTCTTCTTACTTCTTCCTCTGTTGCATTAGCATTACCGTGTTTAATATTTTCTTCAATAGTACCACTAAATAAAATTGCTTTCTGAGGAACAAATCCCACTTCTTCTCTTAAAGATTCTTGTGAAAGTTCTTTAATATTAACACCATTAATTAATATCTCACCACTTGTAACATCATAAAATCTTGGAATTAAACTTACAAGTGTTGATTTTCCTGAACCAGTTCCTCCTATAATTGAAAGAGTTTCTCCTGGATTAACTTTAAATGATATATCACTTAAAACAGGTTCTTCAGCACCTTCATAAGCAAATGTTACATCTTTAAACTCAACACTTCCTCTTTCATTTGCTATAGATTTTTTATTTTCACCATCATGAATTGTAGGTTTTATAGCAAGAACCTCATTAATTCTCTTAGCTGATGCTTCAGCTCTTGGAATCATGATGAACATCATTGCCATCATAAGTAGTGAGAACATTATTTGCATTGCATATTGTATTACTGCCATAAGATCACCAATTTGCATTGAACCATCGTTTATTTTTACTGCTCCAATCCAAACAAGCGCAACTGTTGTTGCATTTAATATAAACATAAGTAATGGCTGTAAAATACCCATAATTTTATTAACTTTTATTGTTAACTCTGTTAAGTCTTCATTTGCATCTGCAAATCTAGCACTTTCATATTCACTTTTATTAAAAGCTCTAATAACCCTTATACCATTTAGTTTCTCTCTCATAACCTGATTTAATTTATCAAGTTTGCTTTGAACTACTTTATATAAAGGTACTCCTTTTCCAGCAACGACAACTATAGTAATTATTAAAATTGGTACTGATACAAGTAAAACCATAGAAAGTTTTGGACTCTTGTCTAGTGCCATTATAATACCACCAATCATCATAATTGGTGCCATAATCATCATTCTAAAAATAGTTACAGTAACTGTTCCTACTTGAGTAACGTCATTAGTTGTTCTAGTTATAAGTGAAGCTATTCCTATTTTATCTACATCTGATTGAGAATAACCTTCTACTTGTCTAAATATTTTACCTCTTACATCTCTTGAGAATCCCATTGCTACTTTAGATATAAAGTAAGATGCTCCTATCATAGCTACCATACCAATAATAGTAACTATAATCATTTTGCCCCCCACTTGCAGGATATAACTCGTATCTCTATTCATTATTCCTTTATCTACTATATCTGCCATAAGCGTAGGTAACCATAAATTACATGCTACCTGTAATGCTATAAGCAACAGCATCAATGTTAATGATCCAATGTAAGGTTTTAATTGCTTAAATAACTTAAGCATTTCATCACCTCATTTTTCACTAGTTTATTTGTTGTTATCTTCATCCATTCTTGAGTTTATTTTAATTAATAACTCTTTAAACTTATCTTTTTCCTCCTCTGTTAATACTGAAAATATTTGATCATGCACGCTTCTCATAACATCTTTAAGTTCCTCACATGCTTGTCTCCCTTTTTCTGTTAAATACAACCTAGAAACTCTTTTGTTCTTTTCATCAATACATTTAGTTATGAATCCAGATTTTTCTAATCTTTTAACTGTTACAGTAACAGTTGGTGCTTGTATCTCTAATTTCTCTGCTATATCTTTTTGTCTTAATCCTTCTTCTTTATATAAAGTAAATAAAAATTGAGGTTGTCCTACATAAAGACCATAATCTTCTATAACTTTTCTGCTTCTATAAAAATTATTTTTCATCATTTTTTTAAGCTCAAAGTATAAGTCCTCATTGTTTTTTTCATCCATAAAATCACCTCTTTTATTTAGTTGACTAATTAGTCAACTAAATATAGTCTAATATTTATATTAAATTTTGTCAATTCTAATATTTTTTTATAATAAATATAACTCCAAATTTTCATAAATCATAACTTGCTTTTTCATACTTGTAAAAAGTCGTTTTACAGTAGTAAATATTTTGTTAACTTTATTTAAAATTTATTAATATAATATAATTTTATATAATTTATTACGTTTTGTTCAAATTAAGTAATAAATTATTATGAAAATAAAATTTTTATTTAATCCAAAAGAAACTTTTTTGTAATTATTTTAGTCTATAATTAAATCATAGAGAACAGGAAAACTTAAATAAAAAAATTAGTTTAAATACATATAAATAAAAAAATTTAGGAGGTAATTTTTATGGCAATTTTAGCAGTAGGATTAGTAATCGGAGTAGTAGCATTAGTTACTTTTATAGTACCAAAAGGGGAAAAAGTTGATTTTTACGAGCAATCATTTGAAGTAAAATAATTTTTTTACATTTTTAATTTTTATATTTTTTAAAATTTACATTTTTAATAAAAAAGCTATCATAAAATATTATTACAATTAATAAGGTTAGTAATCGGATTCCCCCTATTACTAACCTTTATACTTTTACTCATAAATATTTTTTAAAATTACACCTCTAAGACAAAATCTCGTATATCTTTAAGTGCTTCTTTATTTCTTACAATATTCTCATGTGTTGCTGTTTTAATTTGCTTTATCTTTGAATTTTGTATAAGCCTTCCTATTTTTCTACTATGATCCTTATGAATTACATCTATTCCTGCATATAAAACTAAAACTTTTGCCTTTATATTTTCTAAATCACCATCTGTTAATTCCATATCATCAAAAATTAAATTTAAAACTTCTAACCGTTTTTCTATTTTATTTGAAAATTTAGAACCTACCTTTAACATCCACTCAAATATTCTAAGAAGAATTATAAACCAAAGACAAATTCCTTCTAAATTATAATTCCCACATATTAAAACTAATTTATCTACTTTTTGTGGTGCAAATTTACTAATTAACATCGCTATATTAGCTCCATCACTATACCCTATAAACGTTGCTTTTTTTATTTGTTTTGCTTCTAAAAATGTGATTATATCTTTTGCAACTAATTGTATATGGATCTCTCTAGTTCCTTTTGTGCTATCTCCACATCCTCTAATATCTATTGATATTATTCTTTTATCAAACTTTAAACTATCATATATCTTTGAGAGATGTTCTGAACTCATACCATTTCCATGCAATAAGATTAAACAATCATCTTCTATAATTTCATTTTCATAATAACCTAAAGTGAAATCATCAATTTTTATTTCCTTTTTGCTCATATTTTCATCCCCTCTATAAACAAATTAATTTTTATTTCCCATAAACATAAATTTTTCTCAATTTTAGATTATACTATATTATATATCAAAATTTATTGTTATACTAAATTACTATATACTTCTAAATATAATATAAATAAACTAATGAGGAGTTTACTATGAAAACAGCAAATAATAAAATAAAAAATATTACTAAAGCCGTATCAGTCTTTATTTTATTAGTAATATTTTTCATATTGATTGAGTATTTATTACGTCATATACGATTTGTTGCATTATATGAATTTATTAATGATATACCAACAATAACTATGGCTGGTATTATAGTCCTTGGGCTTATATCTTTTTCTGTAATACCACTAACCTACTTATTATTAAAAAAACATTTTAAAATGGATATTTCTTTAGGTTACATATTAAAAGCAACATATATTCCTAGTATATTTAGCCTAAATCAATATAAAACAGAGAAGAAAAAAACTCTACTTACACTTAAAATCTATTTGATTAATTTTATTGTATCTTTAGTTTTTTTTGTGGTATTAGGATTAATATTAAAAATTAACATTAACTTATTTATATTAGGATTAATATATATAATCTCTATGATTTTTGGACTCTTAAGTTTTGTACCTGCGAGTTTGATAATTTTTGATATTATCGTTTTAGTGCTATTACATGTAGCGGGAGTTAATCCAAACAATGCGTTTACACTTGTTCTAATATTTAGAATAACTTATTATGTTATACCATTAATCCTTTCAGGATTAATTTTATTAATAGGACAATGGAAAAAGCTTAATCACAAATATAATACTTTACCAAATATTGTTTCAGAAAAAATAGCATTTTTCTGTTTAAGACTTTTTGTCTTTATTTCTGGTGTAGCATTATTACTTTCAACAGCTTTTCCTGATTTAGTTTTTAAAATTAAAGAAATTTATTTTTTAAGTACTGCTACAGAATTTCATTATTCTAAATCATTAGTAGTAATAGTAGGATTTTTACTAATTGTAATGGCAAGACTTTTAAAATATAGAACTAAGACTATTTATATACTAACAGTTGTGTTCCTTGTAGTTGGATCCCTTCTAACACTTGTAAAGTCTTTCAACTATATAGCAACTGGATATTTTATAATAATCGCTCTATTTGTATTGATAAGTAAAAATGAATTTTATAAGAAAAGTTTTATTATAGGTGTGGAAGACTTACTTGTGACGATTGTAACTCTAATTGTTTTTTGGCTACTTTATATAATTTCAGCAGTTTTAAGTATTCCTATAAAACATATGGCAGTTCATCATAAGCTAGAACTTGCCCTTCACACATATAAATATTTGATTTCAATAGGTACATTAGCACTCGTTATTGCTTTAATTTTCCTATATTCTATGTATCTTATAGGAAAACACTTTAATAAGCTTCCTGTAACTTATGTTGATGATTGCACGGACGATATCTCTGAGTTTTTAAAAGAACATGAAGGTACTTCTCTAACTCATTTAATCTATTTAAAGGACAAATATGTTTTCTTTTCTAGTGATAAAAAAGGAATGATTCAATATTCTATATTATCTAATAAATTGATAGTTCTTGGAAATCCACTTGGAGATAGAGATGATTTAAATCTTTTAATTAGTGAATTCTATGATTTTGCTGATTCGTATGGATATATTCCTATATTCTTTGAAGTTAATCATTCTATGATGGATATTCTTCATGATTATGGATATGAATTTATGAAACTTGGAGAAGCAGCTATTGTTAATTTAAATGAATTTACAATACAAGGTCAAAAAATGCAAAAAGTACGTACTTGTTATAATAAAATAACTAAAGCTGGATATTCATTTGAAGTTATAAATAATATAACAGATGATTTAACTTCAGAACTTAAAGTAATTTCTGATATTTGGCTTGATGGAAAAAAAGAAATGGGATTTTCTATGGGATTCTTTGATGAAGATTATATAAAAAAATCTCCTATAGGAATTGTAAGAGATGAAAATAATACCGTAAAAGCTTTTGTTACTATAATGCCTACGTATGGTGATAACAAAATGTTTTGTTCAGACCTAATGAGATATTCTAGGGAAACTCCTAGAGGCCTTATGGATTATATGTTTGTTTGTCTTTTATTATGGGGTAAGGAAACAGGATATGAATATTTCAATTTTGGAGTTTCACCACTTGCTAATGTAGGGCATTCTAAATATTCATTCTTTAGTGAGCGTCTTGCTAGTCAAATTTACTATCACGGAAGTATGTTTTATTCATTCCAAGGACTTAGAAACTTTAAAGCTAAATATGCTCATACTTGGGAACCTAAGCTTTTAGCATACAAAAATAAACTTACTTTACCAGTTACAGCACTTCAAACAAATATAAATGTTTCTAACTCTAAACAAAAAATAAGAAAATAACTAGTAAAGGAGTAGCTAAATTAAAGCTACTCCTTTTTGCTAGTTATTTTTAATTATCCGCCTGTTTTTTAGGGGCTTTCTTATTATAGATTCTCATTATGAAATATAATGGAACTGCTATTACAAGAGCACCTAGTCCCCAAACTATATCATGTACTGTTGATTGTAATAGTATCCAAATACTTACGATAACAGCTACTATAGGTATTATTGGACCTAGAGGCATTTTAAATGTACCTTCTAATCCTTTCTTTCTTCTTAAAACTAATACAGAAAGACAAGTTGGAAGATATTGTGCAAATCTTGAAATTGCACTTATTACAGCAAGTTCTGTAAATGAACCTGATAAAGCTATTGGTATTGTAATTATTGTACTAATTATTATAGCTATATATGGTACTCCTCTTTTGCTATGTTTAGCCATTACTTTAGGTAAAAGGCCATCTTCTGCAAGTGATTTACCAATTCTTGGTGTATAGAATGATTGAGCTATGTTTATTCCTAATACTGAAACAAGAATACCTAAACTTATAAAAATACCACCTATAGAACCAACTACTTGTGTTGTTGCTGTACTTACTGGCGTTGGATCATTTACAAGACCTTGCCCAAGTATTCCTATAGATACAACTTGAATTAACATATATACTGCCGCTACTATAAGCATTACTATGATAATTGCTTTTGGAATATTTTTTTTAGGATTTTCCATATCATCCGCACCAAGTGCTAAACTTTCAAATCCAGTAAATGCAAAGAATATTAAAAGTGCTGCCTTACCAAATGATCCTGGTGTATAGACACCATGTGGTAAAACAGGTGTAAAATGACCACCTTTTATAAAGAAAATACCTACTGCTATGAATAAAATAATAGGTATAAGTTTTCCTATAGTTGCAACATTTAATATGATCTTTGTAAAGTTTACTCCAATTAAATTTATTATAGTTAAAATTACTATTATTGAAATAATTACAATGTCCTTTGTAATTCCTTGATTCGCTGCTGGCCAAAAATTACCTAGCTCAGTTGTAAGCCCAACTGCTAATGTAGCACCAGCTATAATACAAATTGCATAAGTCATAATTCCAACTTCAAATGCTGGAAAATCTCCAAATGCTTTTTTAGTGTAAAGGTACGGTCCTCCACCTTTATTAAAGAAACTTCCTGCTTCCGCAAAACATAATGCTATACTGATAGCAAGAAATGCATCAAATAAGATAACACCTAAACTTGCTACTCCCATATATTTCATCGCTTTGTTTGGAAGGAAGAAAATTCCTGTACCAACAATAGAATTGAATCCTAGAAGAATCATACTCCACAGGCCAATCTTTCCTCTTTTGCTTTTTTCCATTGTTCACATAACCCCCTGGCTTATTATTTGCACACACATTCCTAGAAAATAAGCTTAGTTGTTATATTTTGGCTAATAATAGCTACTTAATTGCACTTTAAAATAAAGAACTTAAATAAATTTAGCATTTCATTTCTACACTTTGCTAAACATTCTGGATGCCACTGAACACCCATTACAAAATTCCCATCAACCTTTTCAATTGCTTCAATTACACCATCGTTAGATACCGCAGACACTATAAATCCATCTGCAATATTTTTCACACCTATATGATGAAATGAATTAACTAGAGCTGTGTTGCCTAAAACCTCATGTAACATAGTATTCTCTTTTATTTGAATACTATGTGTAACATCGGAACATAAACTTTGTTGTCTATGCTTTAGGCTTGCCCCATCTTTTAATGAAATATCCTGATAAAGATTTCCACCGTAAGCAACATTTATAAGTTGATGGCCTCTACATATCCCTAGAGTTGCAATATTCTTTTCCTTTGCTTTCTCCACAAGATAGAATTCATATTCATCTCTTTCTGGTGAAATAGCCTCTAATTTTTCATCGGGCTCTTCATTGTATCTAAGAGGATCTATGTCATATCCTCCTGTAATAATAAGGCCATCTATCATATTCATATACTCATCTAAAACTGCTTTATCTGTTGTTACAGGAATTATAATTGGTATTGCTCCTGCTTTTATGACTGAGTCTGAATAATCTGAATAAACTCGTATTAGCTTACAATGATCAAAGTATGGAATATTGCCATCAGTAACAATATTAGCAGTTATTCCCACTACTTTTTTCTTCATTAGTATACCTCCATCTTACTTGGCAAAACGCCTGTTTTTTTATTATATGCTTAAGTTATCAATATGTTATGTAGTTTTTTTAACATTACTATCGAAAAACCCCTTCCTATTATATAATGATTCCATTCGTTAAGTAAATTTTTTTTAACTTTTATATATTTAGACTTTGTCGTTTCTATTAAGAAGTAAAAATTTTGTCCATTTTTCATAAATTTTATATATAATATTAACTATCAAGAATTAAGGGAGATTACTAGATGAGTAAAAGCTTATTATTTATAATTCCTCTAGCATTAGCACTTTATTCTATTTTTATAGAACGAAATCTAATTAGAAGGAAATTATTAAATATAAATAAAAGTAAAAATATAGAAACTACTAACTTAAAAATAGTCCATTTTACCGATGTACATCTTGGTAAATTTTTTTCAGTTAAGCAGTTTGAAAAAGTAATAACTAAAATAATAAAAGAAGATCCTGACTTAGTAATTTTTACAGGTGATTTAACCGATAGAATGGAGTATTTTTCTAAGTCAAAAGATGTAGAACTAGTAACAAGTTTACTTGCTACTATCCCTTCAAAAATAGGAAAATTCGCGGTATATGGAAATCATGATTCATATCCTGGCAATAGATATACCTATGAGAGTATCATGACTAAAAGTGGCTTTACTCTTTTAAAGAATGAAAATAAAAGAATTAATCTTGGAAATAAGACTCTTAATATTTTAGGTCTTGATGATTTTTTTCAGGGCATAATGAGTATAAAGAAGACTGTTTCTGATATAAAAGAAGATGAATTTAATTTACTTCTTCTTCACGAGCCTGATTTAATTAAAGGCTTTAAAGAATATCCTATAGACCTTGCATTAGCTGGTCATAGCCATGGTGGACAAATATATATTCCATTATACGGAACAATAATGAATACAGGGCTAGCAGTTAGTTATGATAGAGGAGTTCATAAAAATCTTGGTAATAGTAAAAGAACTTCTTTATATGTTAATTCAGGAATAGGAAGCACAGGACTCCCTATAAGATTTTGCTGCATTCCTAATATTAGTATTATAAATTTAACTATTTAGATATAGTTACACTTTAATAAGGCTAGTATTTTTAATCCTAAAAGACTAAAAATCACTCTATACTAAATAACTTAGAATCTTCTATATATTATAAAAACATATAAAGTCCATTAATAAGTATATAATTATTACTTACTAATGGACTTTCTACATTTAACTTTTTCTTTTTTTCTCAATTGCTGGTACTCCTGCTACTGTTGTATTCATTCCTACATTTTTTAAAACTACCGAATTAGCTCCTATTTTTGCATTATCTTCAACAATTATAGGTCCTAAAACTTTAGCTCCTGTTCCAATAATAACATTATTGCCAACAGTAGGATGTCTTTTCCCAGTTTCTTTTCCTGTTCCACCAAGAGTTACTCCATGAAAAATAATAACATTATCTCCAACTTCTGCTGTTTCTCCTATAACTACTCCCATTCCATGATCTATAAAAACTCCTCTTCCAAGTTTAGCCCCCGGATGAATTTCTATTCCTGTAAAAAACCTTGATAATTGAGATAGCAATCTAGCTATAAAATATCTTTTCTTTCTATAGAAAAAATGTGCCATCCTATGGTTTATTACTGCATGTATGCCAGGATATAAAATAAGCACTTCTATTCTACTTTTTGCAGCTGGATCATGTTGCAAAACAAAATCTAAATCATATTTTAATTTCTTGAACAAAATAATCCCCTTTTAGTCAAATAGCCCTGTTGAAAAATATTTTTCCCCACCATCTGGTGATATTACTAAAACTTTTTTATCAGCTGCTAATTCTTTAACCTTTTGTAGTCCACCTGCTATAGCTGCACCTGTTGATATTCCAACAAGAATTCCTTCTTTTTTTGAAAACTCAACTGCATTCTTATAAGCATCTTCACTACTTACTTTAATAACTTCATCAACAAAATCACCTAAATAGTTTTTAGGAATAAATCCTGCTCCTATCCCTTGTATTTTATGTTTACCAGCTGGCTCACCTGATAAAACTGCTGATGTTTCTGGTTCAACTGCAACTATAGTAATATCTTTGTTGTACTCTTTTATTTTCTTTCCTATACCACTTATAGTTCCGCCTGTTCCTACTCCTATTACTATAACGTCCACATCTGGCATGTCATTTATTATTTCTACCGCTGTTGTTTGGTAGTGTTTTTCATAATTTCCACTGTTCTCAAATTGCTTTAAGAAGAAATATCCATTTTCCTTAGCTAACGCCTCTGCTTTAGCTATAGCGCCTTTCATTCCTTGATCCATAGGAGTTAAAATAACTTCTGCGCCGTATGCCTTCATCATATTTATTCTTTCTTTACTCATATTTTCTGGCATTGCTATAATAGCTCTATATCCTTTAATGCTTGCAATCATTGATAATGAAATCCCAGTATTACCACTAGTAGCTTCCACTATAGTTGCTCCTGCCTTTAAGTTCCCTAAAGCTTCTTCTTTTTCTATAATTCCAAGAACAGCTCTATCTTTTATACTTCCTGTAGAATTAAATTTCTCTAATTTTATAAACAAATTAGCTTCATTATCCTTAACTAAGTTATTTACCTTTAAAATTGGTGTATTTCCTATAAGTTCAATCGCATTATTGTATATCATATATTCTCCTCCTAATCGTTCATCAGATAGATTCAACCTAATATTTTTTTCAAGTTATAACTCTACTAAAAACTAAGCCTTAGTATCTAATATATAGTCTTTAGTCAATATAAATCGTTATATCCAAATATTTATATATAACATTTATTATCTCTATAATATACCCCAAATTTGTAATTCTTATTAAGAAATTAATCTTAGTGTTTTACTAATATATAAATTTTATAAAATTTATGTAGCTATATTTTTATATTTTTACAATTAAAGGCTATTTTGTATTTTTAAGTGCTAAACTTACTCCTATGACTAACTATTGAAAAAATTTAGTAGGGGGGAACTTATGAATACTCTAGGATTCAAAGAAAAAATTTCTAATCTTTTAAATAATCTCTTTATAATATTTGTATCTGGTGGTATAGCAGTTATTTATACTCTAGTATGTTTATTTCTTAATTTAAAACAGATACAAATGTTAAACCTTCTTGCAATTCTAATTTCACTTGGATTAACTATTTTTAGTATTGCAACTATAATTAAAAATAAAGGGAATAGAAAATCTCACAACATTTTATTTTTCTTAACAAACCTCCTGCTACTTTCATATTTTACACTCAGCCCAATTATAATAAAAAAATATTATGAATATAAAGATACTACACTTCCATTTTTACATGTATATCAAGATGAAAGCATAATGAACTATCGTAAAAGCCTTGATAAGCTAGAATATAAAGATGTAGTAATATATCATGGTGGGCTAGATAATAAATCTTTAAATGATATTAAAAATTGTATTGACCTAGCAATTGAAAGGTCTAAAGATATATATGGAGATTTAGGACATGAGAAGCTAAATCTTATTCTTCATCCTGATATGGAACAATTTTTAGCCGGTAATAACGGTGCTCCTGCTTCTGGATACTTCAGTACTCTTGATAAGACTTTAAACATTCCATTTAATAAAGGTGACATAGTCACAGAAGAATTTAAAACTGTATTCTTGCATGAATATAATCATTATATGATAGATAAACTTAAAATTAAGCATAACATTGAATTAGAGGGAATTCCTGCTTGGTTTGATGAAGGATTTTCAGAATTTTTTGCATTTGGAAATCAATATTCTAATGTCTTTTTTGAATTTATAAGCTATGAAAAGCTAAAAAGTATGAATGCTTGGAGTGAAACTTTATCACAAGGTTACAATCCTTATGCACAAAGCCACTACACATTATGCTATATTGCTCAGCAAAAAGGAATTCAAGGAATTATTGATATTATAGTAAATTCTAGTAAACTCGGCTTTGAAAAATCTGTTGAAAATACAATGGGTATGCCTTTAAATGAATTTTTAGAAAATGCTAGAAAAAAAATTCAAGCTAAATTTTTTATAGATGATGCTAACTTAATTAAATAAAAAAATACTGAATTTTATAAAAAAAAGCAAAAAAAATAAAGGTTATCTTTTTTAATTTTGCTTGGCTTTGAAAATTAATGACTAAGAAATAACCTTTTTTTCAATTATAATATTTTTCATCTCACTTTACAAATTCATTACAAACTACATTAAGTTATCTTTTAATACATTTTACAACATTAAGTTAACAGTTCATATGATAAATTATCACTTTATTAAGTGAATTTCAATGTTAATTGAAAAAATCATAAATATATTAAAAATTAATAATTATCCCCCTCCTTTACATATACATTAATTAGCTATATGTAAAGAAGGGGGTTTTTATTATTTCAGGAAATAAAATCAAGTGGTTATTGAAACAAACAAAAAGTATTTTACCATTACTATCTGTTGGAATTTTACTTTTAACTTTAATTTCAATTTTAAATGTTTATTTAGCTAATATAACTAAAAACATTATTGATTCAACAATCTCAGCAAATTTAAGCAAGGTTTATTCTCTTATTTTTGTATTTATATTAGTCTATGTATTAAATTTAATAGTAAATCCTATATCAAATTATTTAAAAGCATATATAGGTGGAAAAACTAAAAATATTCTACAATTTAATCTTTATAAAAAATTTCTAAATGCCGATTTTAATGCAATTAAGTCGTATTCTAGTATGGATATTGTAAATAGATTAAATTCTGATGTAGATGTAATAACTAATTTATTAGCTAATACAATTCCTACACTAATATCTTTACTTGCAACATTTATTTCTGCGTTTATTTCACTTTGTCTTATATCTAAAAGTATTGCCTTATTTTTTGTAATTCTTTTTCCTCTTATGGCAATTGTATATAACTTTTTTGCTAAAAAACAAAAAAAATTCTATCATGAGCTTCAAGTATTAAATGTAGATTATAAAACTTTCACACAAGAATCTATACAAAATATTTCTCTAGTTAAAAGCTTTTGCATAGAAAATTCTATGATTGATTCTCTTTCTGAAAAACAAAATTCTATATTAAAAACAACATTAAAACAAAGCATTTTAAATTCTATAGCTCGTAATATTTTAACACTTGGAACATCACTCGGCTTTGTCACTTCTTTTTTAATAGGAATTTTCAACCTTTTTAATAAATCTATGAGCTTTGGCGAATTCACAGCTTTATTACAACTTTACCACCTTGTACAGGCTCCTTTTATGACACTTAGCTCTTATCTTCCAAACATAGTTACTAGCTTTGCTGCCACTGAAAGGCTTATGAAAATAGAAAAAATTTTACTAGAAGAAAATTCAAAACCTATAAATAACATAACATCATTATCCCTTGATATTCAAAATGTATCGTTCTCATATATAGCAAATAAACCAATACTATCTAACTTCTCTGCTACTTTAAAATCTGGTGATATTATCGGACTTGTTGGAAAATCAGGCATAGGAAAAACTACACTAATAAATTTAATTCTTTCATATATTAAACCTAGTCATGGCTCAATAAAAATTAATAATGAGCTATTGTCAAAATCACATAGATCTCTAGTTTCTTATGTTCCTCAAGAGGAAAGTATTTTTTCTAGAAGTATTAAATATAATATCTGCTTTACTGAAGATGACTCTAAAATAAATAAAACAAACTTAGAAAAAGCTTTATTAGAAAGTCTCCTTAACGAAGTAACAGATGAGTTGCCGAGCGGCTTAGATACAATTATAGGCGAATCACATTCCAAACTTTCAGGTGGACAATTACAAAGAATAGCACTTGCAAGAGCCTTATATTTTAGAAAACCAATTTTGATTTTAGATGAGGCTACAGCTTCATTAGACTCAATAACAGAGCTTACAATATTAAAAAATTTATTACTATTAGATTATGCACCTTTAATAATATTGGTAACTCACAAAACTTTCCCTCTAGATATATGTAATAAAATAATTAGAATCAATTAAGCAAAAAAATTCAACTAAAATATTTAGATAAAAAATAGACTATATTAAAACTTTATCTACTATAGTCATTATTGTAGCAAAAGCTTTAATATAGCCTATAAAAACTTTATTTATTATATCTTTAAATCCTTTAAATAAGTTTTATACCCTATTCCTTAACTATAGAATGGCTTAGCTGTCATTGTTGGTTTATCTACCCACCAACCATCTATTTCACCAGAATTTTGAAGTGAATAATTAGTTTCTTTAACGCTTAAATCCTTAACTTCAGGTTTTTTCCACTCTTTCTTTTCCATATAAACTCCTCCTTTCTTAATTAAGCCCCATTAATAATAGATTCTTTATACCTTATAAATGTATATATACTAACTAATCTTGTTATATCAGTTCTTGTTGCCTTTGAAAAATTTTTTTCTGTTAGGGACTCTATTAAACTACTTACTTTTTCTAAGTCTAAGTATTCTTTTGATATTTCACTCTTTAATATATATTCCATAAACTCTATAAATTGAACCTTATTTTTCTTAATTCTTTCAATCAAATCAGAAGATTGAACTCCTCTTTTTGTATAGTTGAGTCTTATCTGGTCAGGTACTATATCTTTCATAGCTTCTCTTATCAATAATCGCCCTTTTCCATTCGTATAAAAACTTTCTATCGGCATAGATAAACAAAATTCTATGACATTTTTATCTCTAGTTGGATCTCTTATTATGATTCCTTCTTTTAACCCAACTTTAGTTTCTAACTCTGCTAGTTGTCTAAATGCTAATTTATTAACTATAAATGGTCTACTTTCTTCCCAGCTATACATATATGGCTTTACACAAAACAAATCTTTTTCTATTAAAGATTCTATAGTTTCAAACTCTTTAAGTAACTCTTCTTTAACAATAGAAGATTTTTGAAAGTTACGTAATTCTGCTTTAGATATTTCATTTTGTTTTTTCAAAAAAAACTTTCTACTATAGCCTAATAAATCTTTGTAGGTAACTTTATAATGTTTCTTAAGCAAAAAAAGCTCTTTAATTATCTTATAGATATCAAAGTTATTTAATTTAGTTTTTATATAAGTATCTCTATCACCAAAAGATATAGTTGAGTTTCCTCCCTGCCCAACTAATAAAACTTTACAACTTTTATGACTCGCTTTCCTAATAATATCTTTCAACCAAAAAATATTTCCTACAACCTTATACGGCTGTTCTATAACTTTTAAATTTTCGTCTACATCTGATAATGAATCTTTATCTTTAACCTCACATAATGTTAGTTCTATATTTTTATATATTTTAGTAAGCGACATTGCATACTCGGCTTCATCATAAAAACAATTTTCATCTTCTTTTTTAGAAAATTCTTTCAAGGGAACGGACGTAAAAGAATATAATTTTTTTCTTTTTTCTAGAAGTTCTCTAGCAGCTATCGCTGTAACTGCTGACGAATCAAGCCCTCCACTAAGAGTTGAAGCTATATTAGAATTACTTCTCATTTTAGAATATACAGCTTTAGAAAAAATCTCTTTAAACTTATTTTTATTATTTTTAATCTTAATTCCTTTAAGAGGCTTCCAATATTCTTCTATAATAAACTTATTTTCATAGCATATACCATAGCTTCCGCCTTCCATATAAGATATTTCTTTATATAAAGTTTCTCTCACATTGCTTTGATGACATACACTTTGCAACTCAAAAAAATCTAAACACCAGTTTGTATTTATTTCTAGTTTCTTTCTAACAAGTTCTCTCACAATATCTATAAGAGTGGAAAAAATAAATACTTCTGAATCAAAATAGTAATATAAACTTCTATTTCCTACATGGTCTTTTCCAACAAAAACAGTATTTGCCTTTGTATCATAAATAACAAATGAATAATCACCTTCTAACTCTAACAAGCACTCTTGTCCATATTTTTTATAACTTTCTAAAATCAAAAATGTGTCGGTTATATTTCCTTTATAACCAACATCTAATTTCTCTATTATTTGCTTTCTATTGTCTAATATCGAATCTGAAGTTATAATTAGCCCACTCTCTATATCATAGTAAGGTACAACCTCTCTCTCATTCTCCTTAGTTATGTTAAGCAATGCGCAGCCCATATATAAATTTTTTTCTTTACTAATATTTTTAAAATCAAACTTATACGTATCTAAAATTCCATTTATCTTTTGTTCATCAACCTCTATACTTTGTGTTGTATCCTTAAGATTTATCTTCCCCCAAATTATCCCACTCATATTTCACCACTTACTTAACTTCTATCAAATTATTTTCTTCTAATATTTCTAAACAACTTACACTCTCATTTTTACAAACATCATAATCAACGTTATATATACTTGTTAAATACTGTATTATTTCATCAATATTTTTTTCACTATCTATAAAATTCCAAATATCGCTAGCTACTTCATTTAAAACATAATATTTACCAAACTTTATATTCATCATTGCAACTTCGCCATCTATATCAACACATTCTATATCTTTGCATCTTTCTATATAACACTTATCATTTAACATTACTAACTCCCCCATTAAATTATTTACCAATTTCTTTTAAAATTAAATTTCTTTGTATCCTTGTATACATTCCTTCTTTAGGTCTATAAATTCTAAAAATATTTATCTTTCTAGCTATCTCTAAAATTCTTTTAAAATACGCCCCTTTTAAAACTTCTTTATCTAAAATTTCTATTCTATAAACGTTATTTGTTATCACCTTAATTTTTTCTATGCCAATTACTTTTTCCACCCTTATCTCATCTGCTATTCTTAGTTCTACAATAGAGTCTAAATATATCTCTTTATTTAAATAATTTTCCTTATCATTTATAGCATATTTTTCTCTATCTTCATTTCTAAGCTCTAAAAGGTTTGGATTATAATTACTATTTTCAATATAATCCTTACACAGTCTTCTTTGTGCATATGCAGGACTTAACATAAGCTTACCTTCACTCTCTACTATTCTTGCAACATCATCAGCTAAAAACTTATGCCCATTATTAATAAAATAATCAATTAACGATGATTTTCCAGCTCCCATTTGTCCTGCTATTATTGTTCCTTTATTTGCACTAACTTCTATGATTCCGCCATGAATTGCAACAATACTATTAAAGAACATAGCAATACCTAATGATGTACCTAATAAATAGGCTTCAAAATCCTTTTCATCATAATTACTTTTCAAATCACACTCTATCAAGTTTTCGCTCACTTTATAATAACCAACAGTTTTAATATAAAATACAAATAAATTTTCACCTCTATAAAACCATTCATTAGCTTTTATTAAACACTTTTCAGATTCTAAAATAGAAGTTTTTTTAATTTTAATATTATAATTCAATTTATCTTTGCAAATTAGAGTATCTATTTTAATATCAGACTCTAACTTAAGACCATAAACCTCATAATAATATTTCATTTTGCCCTCCTCTTATCTTATAGCTAATGCTTTTTTATTTTCTAAACTATAATCATAGACAATAAAAAAACACTAGCTTCATAGATAAACTAGACTTAAATTTATCTCTAATAAAATTCAGTCCACCTTTGCTTAATTAGTTTGTATAAAAATCTACACTAGTAAATTCTTTTCTAAACTCATTTCCAGAAATACAGTTATCATTAATCATTAACCAAGCATGTGCTAACAAAGTTTCCTTTTCTTTTTTTACACCTAAATATATAGTTCCATGTATTTTTTTCTTTTTTAAAAAGTGCATCTTTGTTGCTGCCTGCACAAGACATTGACTTTTCCATGGTGTTAACCTTGAAATTCTATCAACATATCTTACGACTTTTATAATATACTTCTCTTGGTCTTCACTGATTTCATTTAGTTTTATAGTACCTCTTCTGCACCCCAATAAAATCCCCATATTTTCAAAATTCCTATATAACATAATAAACCTAACATATCCTAGCACAACTAAAATTCTAAACCCCAAAATTTTTTCAGCTAATGACATTTTTATAAATTTATAAATTATATTTTTTATTTTTTGTCGTTTTAATAGCCACATTATCTTTTACTCTACTTCTAGATACTTTAAAAGCTTACTTCTTTTTTTTGCATTATTAAGAGATGTAGCTAACACCTTCTTTTCTTTAAATGTATAATCTTTTTTAGAACTTATTTTTAAAAGTCTATGAGCCCAAGCTACTGGCAGTAAAAGCCTATTATTTGCATAAGAATATTTTATAATCATATTCTTTCTTTCTGGAAAAAGCATTCTAAAATATTGAAAATATATACTATTACCTGTTTTTCTGCCTTTTGAATTCATACAAGATCTCGTAATTTGTTCTGCCTTTTCTTTTTTTCCAAATGTTCCCGATTTTATAATATCTTCTATTAGCAAGTTTATATACTCATCATTTAAATTATTATTTTTTATTTCATCTTTTATCTGCTGCGTAAGCTCAATACCAAATAACCTTCTACATACCTCTAAAATAGCTACACTAAATTTTAATATACTGAATCTTTTCATTTCTAAAAGAACTTTATCCCAATCAATAATATCTAAATTTTCATTCAGCAAAAATGCCAAGTCCAATACTTGTCGCAGTCCAAAACCACTATAGCTCATATGAACCATCATATGTCCTAGCAGATGAAGAAATAATTCTTCTTTCCCTAAAGCAAAACATTCAGCACCACTTATACAAAATTCCTCTGAATTTTCCCATACTTTTATATCTAAGCTATCATTTCTTCCCCAAATATCATAATTTAAAAGTTTCCAGTGCAATTCAATTTTAGATACTGCATTATGATAAACCTTATGGGCTGGATGATTACTCTCCTCTTCTAAATATCCAAGTTTCTCTAAAATATCACATGCTAATGATAAATCCTCTTCCCTCACAAGCAAATCAGCATCTCCCATACTTCTAAGTTCAGCTTTAGGATACAAATGCCTTAACACTAGTCCTTTTAATGCTATTACAGGAACGCCTTTTTGATATAGCTCTCCTAAAGCTTCAGAAACATTAGCTATATGCCTATTCTGATATATAGCGACTAAAAATGTGTCCTTTTTCCACTTCTCTATATTCTCTCTAGGTATAGGTAAATTTTTCTCCTTTACAATATAATAAAAAACAGCCTCAAGACTATGAGCTTTTGCTTCCTCATATATTGAATTCCACTTCTTAACACTGAGCTTTTTAAACTCTTCAACATTTTCATCACTAAAAATAGTTCTAAGAAGCTTTATAAACAAACTGTCCATTATCTCCTCCTTTACTCAAAATTTAATCACTATATATACATAGTTGTTAATTTTTTCTTTTATGAATAAATATTTCTTAAACACGCAAAAATCAATGATATACTAGTTTATATAATAAATAATGGAGGAAGATAAATGCATTTTTTAAGTCCAATTACTGAGCAATTATTTATAGCTATAATTATATTAATTTTAGTATTTGCTGACATTTTAAATAATTATCTTAACATACGAAATGCTAGTAATAGTGACGACTCTGAAAAAGTAGAAGTTCTAACTACGCATCTTACAGAAAAATTAGACTTAACCTTTATAGCAATAAGTTTCATCCTTGGATATTCCCTTCTTAAATTTGTAATTTTTATGATAGGGCTTTTCTATACCAGTTTTTAAAACTTCCAGATAAAAATAAACCCCATACCAATACGTATGGGGTTTAATATTTATGTGTTATTTTTATTTTATGACTCTATTTAAAACTTTTTTTATTCTATATTCTCTATTTATTGCAACTCTATTTATCTACATTTCTCTATACTTTAGCTCTTAAGAAACATCATTCAACTGATATTTTATTATCATTAATATGTCTTATATAAGAGTTATCACATTGATAACTCTTATATCGAAATCTTTTTCTTAGTTATGTGCGTGCTTATGTTCTTCGCATCCACAGTGACAGCTTTGTGCATGTGCATCTCCTGTATGGTGATGATGTGCTAATTGTGCATGTCCGTGTGCATGTTCTTCACACCCACAGTGACAAGTTTCTGCATGTGCACTCTTATCATGGTGATGATGTTCAGTACCTTCATGTTTATGTTTATGTTCTTCACATCCACAGTGACAGCTTTCTGCATGTACTGAAGAATCTGCATGATGGTGATGACCTTCTCCTGTATGTGTGTGTTTATGCTCTTCGCATCCACAGTGGCAAGTTTCTGCATGTGAGTCTCCTGTGTGATGATGATGTGTTTGTTCTAAATCTTTGTTTGTCATAATAAATAACACTCCTTTTTTCTTTATATATTTCAAAATTTCTTTTCGTTTGCTTTATGTTTATATATTAAAACATATCTTTCTCATTATCAATTGAACCTTTTTATCTTTTTCTCAACTGAAAAAGTATAAATATTAAAATTCATTAACAAAATGGCTAATAAATTTCTAAATCATATCTTAAAATCTATTTTTATTGAATTTATCAAAAAAATAGCTATTTTTTTGATAAATCATTTGTTTAAAGCAAATAAAAATATCTTTTTAATTGATAATTAGCTATCATTTAAAATATTTAATATCATTTTTTATTAATTATATACTTTTAATTTTAAATTCTGCTTATTTAAGTGAAGCAAACATATTAATATTTTATCCAAAATTTAGATTCTCATTCAATAGCATCTATAAATTCTATGTGTTTTTTTATTTCAATTGAGAATTAATAAGCATTATTTTATCTATTGAGAATAAATTTATCAATTAAAAGACCATAGTCAACTGTTCTAAAACAAGTCGGCTATGGTCTTTAAAAAGAGTGTTAAAAAATGGTTTCTTACAAAAATTATCTTATCATAAAAAAACATCTTTTAGTTTAAGTTTTCTAATAGTTAATAGTTAATTTTAAATTTTAATTCACTGTTAAAATAAAGACTATTCAATATGTCTATCATAATCATATTTTCCTTCTAATCCTTGCTCATATCCAAAAACATTTCTCTTATCATATTCATATTTTACAAGTTTTAGTTCTTCAGTATTATTATTAAAATATTCTTCTTCATAATTTTCAAGCTCTTTTATAGGGAATCCAACATATGATCCTGTAGTTATTTCCTTTGCTTTATTATATCTACTTAAAACAAACTCTCTATTCACATCTGCATATTCATCTTCATCCCAAACTGATTGTATTCCAAGTATAAACTTAGCACCTCTATGACCATATGCCATATCTTCATTTGCTAACTCATCTACTTTTCCACCAAGTCCATAGAAAGATACAGCTGTATAAACAGAGCCTTTAGCTCTAGTTTCGACCATTTCTAATAACTCTTTAATTTCATCTGTACTAAAATCTCTATACACAAATCTTCCACCTGATTTATATTTTTCAAAATCTGGGTGACTATCTTGTATGTAATTATTAGCCTCTAAAACTGACATTTCCATCAATTTAAAACTTTCATTAGATGATAGCCCTTTAAATTTTTCTAATATCTTATCAGCTTCTTGCTCTTCTCCATAAAACATCCCTGTAATATAAATTCCTTTTCCATTCTTAGCAGAATTATATATTGCAGTTTTAGCATTAAATCTATTATCCATAGTTTTAAATTCATTTTGTAGAGTTTCTATAACTTTTATTTTTTCCTCTATAGTAGCTTCTTTATAATCAATTAAAACTAATGTTGCTTTCTCTTGCTTTTCTGGAAGTTTAAACTTCATTGATGTTACAACTCCAAAATTCCCAGCTCCAGCTCCTCTAATCCCCCAAAAAGCTTCTTTGTGCCCTTTAGGACTACATCTAAAAACATTTGCACTTTGATCTACTATTTCAGCTTCAACTAGTGAATCACAAGTTAGACCTAAAAGTCTTGATGAGTATCCCCATCCACCATTTAAAGTTAATCCAACAACTCCAACAGTTGGGCATCCACCTCCAGGGAAAGGATATCCTTTTGAATTAAGAGCTGTATAAGCTTCACTATTCACTACACCAGCACCCACTGTTACTGTACCAGCTACTTCATCTATTTTAATATCTTTCATTCTACTTACATCTATAATAATCGCATCATCAGCTATTGAAAAACCTTCATAATGATGTCTACCAGATCTTATTCTAACTGGCACTTCTTCTCTCTTAGCAACTCTTAAAACGTTACTTATATCCCTTGCATTTTCACAGAAAATAATTGCTAATGGCTTTGCTGTATGTGCTCTATTCCAACCAATTACTTCTTTTGCGTAATCAGGATGATTTTTGTCTATAATTTTTCCTTCTAAACCTCTAAATTCTAAATTCATTTTTCCACGTCCTCTTCTACTGTTAGTGTTAATATATTAAATATTGTACTACCAAATTATACTTATAATTATTATGTAAACTATAAATACTCCATGCTATGATACTCTATTATTAATACTTCTAGTATCTATTATATTATAATATTTTATAATTCTAATGTAGTTTAATAAAATATTTTATTTATCACCTATTTTTTAAATACTAAATTTTTCTTACATAAAAATCTTATTAGAAATATTTTATCTAACCAAATCATTTGAAAGGGGAAATTTTTAATCTTATGAAAGATACAGTGCTTATAACAGGTGCTTCTAGTGGGATTGGTTTTGAACTTGCAAAAATTTTTGCTAAAGATAATGTAAATCTCATACTAGTAGCTAGAAATTTAGATAAATTAAATGATTTAAAATTATTGATATCTAAAAGTCACCCTAAAACAACCATCTATACTATCTCTAAAGACTTATCTAAAAAAAGCTCTGCAAAAGAACTTTACAATTGCATAAAAGACTTAAATCTAACAGTTAATATATTAGTCAATAATGCTGGTTTTGGAAGTATGGGAAAATTTATTGATTTAGATTTAGATACTCAACTAGAGATGATAGAACTAAATATTCTTACTCTCACTAAATTAACTCACTTATTTCTACAGGATATGAGAAAACTAAAAAAAGGTAAAATACTAAACATTGCTTCGCTAGCAGCCTTTTGTCCTGGTCCATATATGTCTGTATATTATGCTACTAAATCGTTTGTACTATCATTTTCTAGAGCATTAAAGGAAGAACTAAGATTTTCAGGAATAACCGTCACTGCACTTTGTCCTGGGGCTACAAAAAGCCAATTTAGTAAAACAGCAAATGCAAATACTTCATTATTATTTTTAGCTCCTATGTCCACAAAAAGAGTAGCATTAACTGGGTACTATTCTTCTAAACTCGGTATTTCTCTTTTCATCCCTGGTATCCTCAATAAAGTTTTTGCCCTTTGGTTAAAACTAACTCCATCTATATTAAATATGCAATTCGTTAGATTGATTTCTTTAAAATTTAATTTTTTAAAAGCTAAAAGGTAGCTCTTTTCTCTAAGAACTACCTTTTTTAAAATCATATAAAATTTAATAATTGCTATTGATCAATAATCTCTAAATTTCAATACTATACCACTATTGAAATACTATGTAAAAACTTAACGTTCTTTCTAATTTCTATGTGTTGGACTACTTAACTAAGTGAACTAATAAAAATCCAACTGCTATTATTACTGCAGTTACTATTACCGCTATAAGTCCAGCACCTTCTGATGTTCCTGGTGCATGTTGTTCTGACATAATCTAGCCCTTCTTTCGTATAAAAGTTTATAGTGACTTAGAATACATTGCTTAAAATTAACATCTCATATCTTTACTTCAAAGAAATATATTCTATCCCAAGTAAAACTATCTTAATCCAAAATAAATTGCATAACCTGCTATTATAAATAAAGCTGTTATTATTACTCCACCAACGCCTGCTGCTTTTGATGTTCCTGGTGCTCCTACATTTGCCATAATCTTTCCCTCCTTTTATATTTATATATAATATTTAATCTATTATCTTAATCCAAAGTAAATTGCATAACCTGCTATTATAAATAAAGCTGTTATTATTACTCCACCAACGCCTGCTGCTTTTGATGTTCCTGGTGCTC
>JBOFRC010000025.1:0-2855 GCA_051650825.1 Sarcina sp.
CAAGTAGTAACTATACTAAATAACGAAACTGGTAAACCAATTGTTAATACTAACGTAAATATTGGTGGTATTCAACTTAAAACAAATGAGCAAGGACAAGTTACTTTAGGTAATCTTTGGGCTGGTAATCAATCATTTAATGTTAGTATAGATGGTTTCAATAGTACAACTTTAAACTTCCAAGCTATAGCTGGACAAACAGGAAATACTACTATTAAAGTAAGTCCTCAAACTAGTAGAGCTATGGTTAAATTTGTAAATAAAGATACTAATAAAGCAATAACTAATACTACATTTAATGTATCAGGTACAAAAGTTACAACTAATTCTTCTGGTATTGCTATTTTAAGACATTTGTCTTCTGGACAACAAACTCTAACTATTAGTTCTAATGACTACAAAACTTCAAATCAAACAGTTGAAGTGTCATCAAACCAAACAACTCACACAACATTTTCTATATCAAAAAATAATTAATATTTTAAAAGATTAAACTCTAAAAAAGTCAGCAAAAGAATAATTCTTTTGCTGACTTTTTTTAATTATACATGCTCTAACATATGCTTAATTATTACTTAATTTTTTTATATATTCATCTATACTATTTGCAACTTTTTTACTTGCTTCAACAGCATGTACGACTGTTTTTGCTCCGGTTACTATATCACCTGCTGCGTATATTCCATCTATTGATGTTTTTCCATATTCATCAACTTCTAATAAGCCATAATCACTGAACTTAAGACTTGTCCCACTATATTCTTTGGCTTCTTGACTTATTGCAATAACAACCGATGTACAATCTATAATTTCTTCTGTTCCATCTATTGATACAACTCTTGCTCTACCTCCATCTGGATTTTCTTTCTTTTCCGTTTTAATTAGCATCATACCATTATCAGAAATTTTTATTGGAGCCTTAAATAGGTCAAATATCACACCTTCTTCTTGTGCTTCTCTAAGTTCTTGTGGTGCAGCAGTCATATCTTCGAAACCTCTTCTATAATAAACTGTAGTTTTAGCTCCTGTTCTTTTTATAGTTCTCGCAGCATCCATAGCAACATTTCCAGCACCTATTACAGCAACATTATTACCTAAATCATAACTTTCAGGTGACTTAAGATAATCTATTGCATAATGCACATTTCCTAATGTCTCACCTTGAACTCCCATACCTTTAGCTTTCGTAAGTCCAAGCCCTAAGAATATTGCTTTATAGCCATCTTTGAACAAGTTTTCTATTTTAATATCATCAAGAACAGATGTATTATATTTAATTTTAACACCAAGCTCTATTAATCTTTGTTCCATTAAATCAATAGTTTCATGTGCAAGTCTGAAATCTGGTATTCCATATCTTAACACTCCACCTATTTTAGGATTAACTTCAAATATAGTTACATCATAACCTTTCATAGCCAATTCTAATGCAACAGTTATTCCTGATGGGCCACTACCAACTATAGCTACCTTTTCTTCACGGTGTTCCTTTTTAGGAAACTTGTGATTTTTAAGATATTGTCCTGATATATATTCTTCTATTTTATAAAATTCAACAGGCTTATCTTTTATCCCTTTAATACAGTATCCTAAACACTGTCTTTCATGTTCACAAACTATAGAACAAACATAAGATAGTGGATTATTTTCTATAAGAATCCTTCCTGCTTCTTCTATTTTATCTTCCTTAAATAAAGAAATAATTCTCGGAATATCTGTATTAATCGGACAATGACTCTGACATCGTGCATTTTTACAAGATAAACATCTATCGGCTTCTGAATTTAAGTGTAATGTTATTTTACTCATTATTAAGTTTCACTCCCTAAAAGCAACTTCAAAAGTTGTCTATATAAATTATTCTTATATATAGATTGTACACTAATTCTAGAACACAAAAAAGTAGGCATACGAAAGTTACTTACTTATTTTTAATATAATATATTGATTATTTTCTATCTATATAAACTCGAATTTTATTATTCACTATATAACTACATGTAATAATTAAACATTTTTAATATCTAAACTTAAGTTCTACAAAAATTTTAAATTTATATCTCAATTAATATTTTTTCTAGGTATTTTACATTTATTATTATATATAATAAATTCTAAAGTTCTCCTAAAACATATCGTTTAAAATTTTTATACCAAGATATATCCCATTTATTATTGTTACATAAAACTAATAAATCTTCTTCATTTGCTATTCCTCTTTTTGTTATTTCTGCATGAGTTTCTTTATTTACGATTAAACCATTTTCTATATTTAAAGCAAATGATGGATATGCTGATTTAGCTCTAATATGAGAAAATTGTGCTCCCCACTTAAGCTTCTCTCCTGTAAGTTCATCATAAATCAAACTATATTTTCTTTTTCTTTTGCCCTTTAGTCTATTTACTTCGCTTTTATAATCAGCTTCTATTTGATTTCTAAAAGCCAAAAGCTTTTCACTATCTCTAATATTAAGTAAAAACTCCTCTACTAGTAATAAATAATCTCTAGTTTTACTTGACCCAACAGACTGTAATCTTTCACTTATTAACTTCATTATATGACCATATTTTACATAAGTTTCTCCATCACAATAAACTTTTTCTTCATCTGGCATATTAAATAGTATTTCATTTACAACAAACTTTTTAGTTCTTAATATAATATCTAAATAACTAGTTTTTATATATACATTGCCAAATTTATCTCCTAAAACTTCATTGCAAGCATTTCTAATTTGAGTAAACGTTCCTTTACTTCCACCATCAAATAGACTTGGTAGACTATAATTAAGATCACTCCCCTTACAAATAAATAAAGCTGGTAAATTAGGGTTTTTATTGTTTTCTATCGTCCT
>JBOFRC010000026.1:0-13308 GCA_051650825.1 Sarcina sp.
GCTATTAATATGATTATTTACTACTTAGGATTAACAACATTTTTAATAAAAACATCAACAGGAAAACAAATACTCATAGATCCATTAAATCTAGATAATCTTTCAAATGATTTTTTGTCAAATATAGATATCATAACAATAAGTGATCCAAACTATAATAAAATATCTCAAATACAAGAATGCACAAATTCTTTAATACTAATAAACAATAATTTAGAAAATGATTTTTGCAAAATAACTTACTTTGAAAGTTTTCATGATGAACTACAAGGCGTTAAAAGAGGCCCTAATAATATTTTTAAAATTGAAGTTGATAATTTTTCATTGTGTCACCTTGGCAATATAGGACATCAATTAAGTTCTGAATACATAAATAAACTAGGTTCTATAGACATTTTATTTGCACCTGTTGGCGAAAATTATACTCTTAATTTAAAAGCCATACGAAAACTCATAAAAGCTATAGCACCTAAAATGATTATACCTATGCAATATAAAGTTCAAGACTCATTACTAACATTAAGAGGAGTAGATAAATTTCTTATTTTACATAAAAAACTGCCTAAGCGAAACTTAGCATATCTTCAATTATCAGAACCTTTTTCTAATAGAGATCAAGAAATTTTACTCCTAGATATAAAAACAACTGTATTTAAAAACTAAATAAAAGTTTTTAAATACAGTTGTTTTCATTATTTATTCTAAAATTTTAATCGCATATTTTATATTTTCCTCATCTTGCACAAAATAAATTAAAATATCTCCGTCTTTAATTATACTAAGCCCATAATCAAAAGCATTTCTCTCATCTATTATTGTAATCACATCGTTTAAATTAAATTTAGCTTTATTAATTCCATAAAGAAGTAAATTAGCACATTCTCCTGAAACTCTTCCTCTTTTATTTTTAAGCTCTTTAACAATTATATAATCTGAATTTTTAGCAGCTATATTTCCAAGTTTCATTATTTGTGCATCTGACCTATCTCCTGGTGCTCCTATAATACTTATAACTTTGCCTTTATCGTTTATCTTTTTTATCAAATCATAAATTTCTAAAAAAGATTCCTCATTATGTCCATAATCAACTAATACTCTTCCTTTATGATACGAAAAAATATTTTGTCTCCCTATATTTTCTTTATTATCACATTCTATAAGTTTAACAACATCTAAAACTTCTGACATATTATTATGTATTTTATCCACAGCTATAAGAGCACAAATAATATTTTTTATATTACTTGCTGATGCACCGTCATATGTGAATTTTATATCCTTAACCATAGCAACCTTTTTCTTAACATTTTTATATCCTTCTATTATTTCTCCATTATCAACATAATAAACTTCATGTTGTTTCATTAACCCTTGTAATAAAGGAGCATTTTCAGAATCAAAAAAAATTATATTATCTCTATCTAGTTTATCAACTAAAAGTTTCTTTGCTCTTGCGATTATTATTCCCTTATCATTAACAACTTGAGCTACTAACATCTTTATTTTAAGTAAATCCTCTATAGATCTAGCTCCCTCCATCCCAATATGGTCATTAGATATAGTTGTTATAATAGCTATATCTGACTGGTCGTATGCTAAACCATTTTTAACAATTCCCCCTCTAGCAACTTCTAAAACTGCAATATCAACATCCTTATTATTAAGCACTTGTTTAGCAGAATAATATCCCGTAGTATCTCCTTCTCTAATAGTTTCCCCATTCACATAAACTCCACCTGTAGATGTTAGTCCACATCTATAGCCTAGACTTAATAAAATTTTATAAATCAACCTTGCAGTAGTTGTTTTTCCGTTACTCCCTGTAATAGTAATAATGGGTATTCTAATATCTCCTAGTTCGAGTGGAATTTCCTCTAAACTTTTAGCTACTATTGCCTTACTGCCATAACCTATTTGTACTGTATTTTCATCCATAAAATAATATGGTATCTGTTTTCCTAAAAAGTTATCCACAACCTTTACTTCAAAAGAGTTATCCACAATTTTTTTTGCATTTAAAATAATTTGAGAAACATCAATTCCACTAACTAAACTTTCAATAATATATTTAGAAACAAATTTATACCTATAAATAAAAAACATTCTTGCTTCTGCCTTTTTATATTCAAAATTTAAGTTCATTCCCATTAGCCCTAATTTTCCTTGTATACTTTCATAGTTATTATATATATACTTAGCTACATCTTTACTAATATCCCTAATTAAAAAATCTATAACTTTCTCATCAGAATAAATATTCTTCCCATCCATGAATCTTAAAAATACAATTTCCATACTTTCACTTCCGATCTTTTTATTTATACATATAATATAACCAAAGTTTCAGTAACTATAATGAAAGTAACTATTTTTAACATAAAAAAAAGAGTCGCCTTAAAAGACAACTCTTCCCAAACAAACAAATAACAATTAAGCTTCTACTGGTGATCCAACTGGACAAACACTAGCGCATGATCCACAATCGATGCAAACCTCTGGGTCTATTATGTGTTGTGAATCTCCCTCACTTATTGCGTTTACTGGACACTCTGCAGCACAAGCTCCACAGTTAATACATGTATCTTCTATTTTATATGCCATTTAAAGACACCTCCTATAAAAACTTTCGTATAACAATACAGATATATTCTACCATATATCCATATTCATTTAAAGAATATAAACATATTTTTCTTTATTTAACAAAATAAAGAATATGAAAACTTTAAATTTTATTTATTACTAAAAAAGATTATATAATAACTATAAACTCATTTCAAATCAAAGCAATATCTTATAAATATAATAAATATACCTATTTATTATAAAGTGACTTGTAAATAGTGCTTTATTATAAACATTTTAAAATATTTATTTCTTTATCTTTTTAATTGAATAAATATACTATATCATTGTTTATACCTTTATTAGAAGCTAGTTTTATAGGTCATTCAAAACATATACTCAATTTAATTAGAACTTTACTAGCTAAATACTAAGTCAAAATTATCTAAAAGCATGTGTTTATTAAATTTCTACGTTAAAAACAGAAGATTAAAAACACTCTATATCAAATGAAATTTAGTTTTTATATTATTTTAATATAAATCCAGCACCTTCAACAATATCCTCAAGTTCATAATCTTTTATGTAAGTTTCATCATAAACAACTATTATTGAATTTGCAGACTTCTTAATTTCTATTGCTAATACGCCTTCTTCTTGCGATAATAACATTTTTACATTAGCAACATCTACCGATTTTTTCAGACTTACTACTTGTATAACTGTTTTCATGCTATAGCTAACACCCCTAATCTTTTTTCAATATATTTTTAATTATAGATTTGTCTGTCTCATCATCAACCTCTAGTTTGATATTATCAACATCTTCATCAGCTTCATATTTACCTGAAACCATTCTAACTGCTGACATGTGATAATATTCTATCATTGGATCTGCACCTTCTCTTACAATTTTAACTTTAACATTTTCTTTAACTGCACTATTGTATATAACCTCTCCTCTACCATCTCTAGTATCTACAATAGAACCTACTTTAGGTAATTTCTTTCTTGTTTCCTCATATGTACTTTGCTCATAATTTAAGCAACACATAAGCCTTCCACAAACACCTGATATTTTTGTTGGATTTAAAGATAAATTTTGTTCTTTAGCCATTTTTATTGACACTGAAGCAAATTCACCAAGGAAACTTGAACAACATAAAGATCTTCCACAAGGTCCTAATCCTCCAACAACTTTTGCCTCATCCCTTACCCCTATTTGTCTTAACTCTATACGAGTTCTAAATATAGTAGCAAGACCTTTTACTAACTCTCTAAAATCAACTCTTCCATCAGCTGTAAAATAAAAAATTACTTTATTATTATCAAAAGTATACTCAACATCAATAAGATGCATATCTAAATTATGTTCTTTTATTTTTTCTATACATATATCAAATGCATCTTTTTCTTTAGCTTTATTATCCATATGAGTCTGCTTGTCTTCATCTGTAGCAACTCTTATAACCTTTTTAAGTGGTGCAATAATATCTTCTTCACTTATTTCTCTTTTCTCTATTACGCACTCACCAAACTCTATTCCTCTTGCCGTTTCAACAACAACATAATCATTCTTTTTTATCTCTAAATCACTTGGATCAAAGTAATAAATTTTCCCCGCTTTCTTGAATCTAATTCCTACAACATTTATCATTCTATGCCTCCAACATTTTTCTCATCATCTCATTAAAAGTTAATGATCTATTCGTATTACTCACCAAATTATTTCTTGCTTCATCTACTATATTAGAAAACTCTTTTAGTTTCTTATAAGACATAAGACTAGCAAGATTTTTAATTTTCTCTAATTTATCATTATTGATGATAAAAGTTTCATTACCAATCTCTTTATAGATTATAATATCCCTTGTAAATAGAACAAATTGCTCTAATAAATCTGCATTCTTTCCAACAATCACCTTACTAATATCACTCTTAGAACGAGTTTCAAAACTATTAGTGAATTCCATAATTGCTCTTTCATCTCTATTAGCAACTGCAAATAGAATATCTAATACAAAATTTCTTAGTAAATCGAAACTTTTATCATTAACAAATTTATCTATTCTCCCTGGTATTCCTTGACTAAAAGCAATTAAGGCCTTTTTTTGTTCTTCCCCTATATAGCTATAATCTCTATTTATAAACTCTAATAAATCTTTACCACTTAATGGTGCAAGTTTACACACTTGGCATCTTGATTTTATAGTATCTAATATCAAATCAAGACTTGTTGTTAAAATTATTATGTAAACACCAGCTGGTGGTTCTTCTATTGTCTTTAATAAAGCATTTTGTGCCTCAGTCGTCATTTTTTGTCCATCATATAAAATAATAACTTTCTTATCACTTTCAAATGGCTTTTTATTAACCTCTGAAATTATTTCTCTAACATTCGCTATTTTAAAACTATTTTCCTTAGTTTTATAATGAACTATATCTATATGATTATCTCTATCTTCAACATCTAAGATAGATGTAGCTAAAGCCTTTGCAAGCAAACTTTTTCCTATTCCATCCTCGCCCACTATAAGATGAGCATGGGCAAGTGCATTTTTACTTCTGCTTGTTACAAATCTATTTAAAACTTCTGTATGTCCTATAATATTATTCAATGCACCTACTCCTTCTATTTAAAACTTCAAGTATTTATCAACATCAACTACAAAAATAGTAGCTCCACCCACCTCTACTTCTACAGGATAAGGTATAAAAATCCCAGTTGGTTCTGGCATCGCTTCTACAGCAGGCATTATGCCTTTTCTTCTTTCGCAGTTTTCTTTTATAATTGTAATTGCTGATTCTACTTTTTCTTTTTCAACCCCTATTAGTAAAGTTGTATTCCCAGCCTTTAGAAAACCACCTGTAGTTGCTAGTTTAGTAACTGTATATCCCTTTTCATTTAGTTCATCCACTAAATCTAAAGAATCATCATCTTGGACTATTGCTATTATTAATTTCATATAAAAGCCCTCCTAATTTATAAATTCTTTTTTAGCAAAAGCATATAAAATAAAACATATCTACTAAAATATATTTCCTAAAACACTAATAAATATCCTCTTACTATGAATTATACCATTAAATCCTTAATATTAAACAAATTATAATCTTCAAACTAGAAAATTTTACAAATTATAAGAAGTTATCAAAATATCTTTTGATAACTTCTCTTTTAAAATTACTTGTTATTAATACCAAGTTCTATAAATCTTTTTATTTCCTCTATAACTTTATCTAAATTATAATTTTCAAACTTTCTATTGATATTAGCTTTTACTAAATTCTCCTCACTAAAATCTTCACTATCAGCTAAAAATCGTCTGCATAACTCTTCATACTTAGGATTAGATTGTTCTCTCTCTCTATCTAAAGCTCTTTGCAGTCTTAGACCATCATCTATTTCTATATATATAGGTAATACATTCTCTACCCCATAATAATTTCTTAAATTAACAAATGACTCTAAAGTACTAATAATAATATAATTATTATCTGAACTTAAATCAATTTGCCCATCGTCAATAGTAGAATAATACCAATCACCATGCACAGTATTATAACATCTACTTTCTATAACTTTACCTTTTTGCTCCCATTCATTAAGCTTATCATAATTAATAAAATAATATTCTATCCCATCTGTTTCATTGGTTCTCTTAGGTCTTGTTGTATAGGTAACAACATCCTTTAAACCATAAGTATTTTCTTCATTTATTAATCTAAAAATAGTGTCCTTACCCGAACTACTCTTTCCCATTATACAAAAAATTTTTCCCATTGCGTCCTCCAAACTGCTACTCTTGTTAAACATCCTTAACTACTAAAATTTTATCATCTTCAACTCCAATTACAGTGACATCATTAACTAAATGTCTTTTCAATAATTCTACATGCTTTTCTTCAATTAATTCTCCCATTATCAATAATGGAACTCCTGGTGGATATGGAATTATATTATCCCCTGCAACTTTTCCTACACCTTCATTAATATCTACATAAATTTTTTCCTTATTAAATACTTCTGATGGTATCATAACTCTAGTTGGTAAATCTGATAAATAAAAATCTTTTTCTTCAGCTTTTAACATTTCTACATTACAATCAAATAAAGCCTTTGTTAGTCTTTTAAAATCTTCGTCTGTATTAAATGGTGATGGAATTAAAATAACGTTCTTTTCATCACTCATCTCACACTGTATTTTTTCATCTCTTAAATAATCTAATAATTTGTGCCCACTTAATCCTGACTTTAAATTTAAAACAATTCTGCTTAAATCTAATTCTAATTCTGATTCATCTAAATCAAAAAAGTCTCTACCCACTAGTTTAACATATTCTAAATCTTTTATGTTCTCTTTAAAAGTCTTTATTTTAATAAATAATTTATCATACTCATTCTTCGCTCTCTTATCTAAAAAATATCTACTATACTCAAGAGACATCATAAACATATAAGAAGGGCTTGTACTTAAAAACACCCCTTTATAAAACTCAACATTTTGAATAAGATTTCTATTATTAACATTTAAATAAGCCGTTTGAGTAAAACTTGGTAAAGTCTTATGAGCACTCATAACACTAATATCTGCACCCATATCCTGAATGGACTTTGGTAGTTTATCATTAAAACCAAAATGTGCACCATGTGCTGAGTCTGAAAGTACATAAAGACCTTTTTCTTTACAAAGTCTAATAATTTTTTCTACTCCTACTCCTATTCCATAATAATATGGATATGTAAGTACAATCCCTTTGATATCATTATGCTTAATTAATATATCATTTAATTCATTATAATCAATTCCTATAGGAGCTTTTAAATTCTCATCTATAATATTATTTACAAATATAGGATTTAACTTCCTAAGTATTATGGCATTCATTATACTTCTATGACAGTTTCTTTCAACTATAATTTTCTCCCCTTCATTAAAAGCTGAAAAAATCATTATCATATTCCCACTCGTACTACCATTAACTAAAAAATAAGATTTTTCACTTTTATATAACTTAGAAAGTTTTTCTAGACTTTCTTTAATAACGCCTTCTGGCTTATGTAAATTATCAACTCCATCAAATTCTGTAATATCACCACGTAAAATTGTATTAGCTATCTCATCATCGTAAAATGCTCTTGAGTATTTATGTCCTGGCATAGAAAATGGAACGATATCTTCATTTATATAATCTCTAACCACTTTTGTAAGTGGTAATTCCTGCATTAGTTCTTCGCTCATTCGTACTCTCCTAAATAAATCATTATTTATATTATATCAAAAGAAAGCCTTATAAAAAGATAAAAGACTAATAGAAATAAATTTCTATTAGCCAAGTTTTTTTAGTTTACCTACTACACTAGTAAATATTTTTTGTCTATAAGATTCATAAAAATCTGAATTAATATCAGCTTTTATAGCTTTTTCCTCACACTCTAAACATATTTTTTTTCCTAATATTACAATCCCTGTTTTTTCTTCGCTCCCACATATAATGCAAGCATTTTCAGTCTCAGTATCTTTTACTATTTCTTTAACTCCATCTTCCATTTAAAATCACCGCTGCCAAAACTCTATATCTTTTACTTAATTCCTTCTTTTTTCCTATAGAAATGACAACTCCCTCCTTCTCCATTTTTTTTATTAACTTTTTATAGGTTCTTATAAATTAACATTAATACTAGAACCCCTTTACAAAATATCTTATTTGTAATTATTAACAGCAAAAAAAAATATATACTTCAAAAATAAATATTTTAAAATTTATTGCTAAGACTAATACCATAAAAGAAATTATTGAAAGGTGGTGAATCTCAATATCTATTAAATAATATTGAGAATTTTATGAAACAAGATGCAATTTCTTATCTTTCAACAGAAAAAGAAAATTTATACGAATTAACAAAGGCTATTTTAGACTTTGCTGAAGAGAGCTATAAAGAATATAATACTTCAACATATATATGCAATTTTTTAGAAAGTCATAATTTTAAAATAGAAAGAAACTTTCAAAACATAAATACAGCTTTTAAAGCTAGCTTTGGAAGTGGACACCCTGTAATCTGCTTTACTTGTGAATATGATGCTGTAGAGGACAAAGGACATTTAACAGGACATAATATCTCATGCTCTATTCAACTTGGTGGCGCTATCGCACTTTCTTCTATACTCCCTAAAATTCAAAAAGAATTAAATTGTGAAGGTACCATAGTTGTTTTAGGATGCCCTGGAGAATACTTAGGAGGGTCTAAAGAAACTTTTTTAAGACAAGGTGTATTTAAAGACATGGATGCTGTACTTGGTATACAACCCAATATAATAAACTGTGAACAGAAAACTTCTGCTGCTGTAATTCCTTTAAGCTTAACATTTAAAAGTGACTATAAACTAAGTTTTACTTCTGATTGTGCATTTAATTCACTTGATGCTACACTATTACTTTGCAATACACTTAAAGTATTAGAAAAAGGGATAAACTGTAACGGCTCAAAAATAGACTACGTAATTTGTGAAAATACAAAAGATCCTTTTATCAAAGCTCATAATAGCGTGATAAAAATACTTATTCGTTCTTGCACTATGGAAGATGCTAAAAAAATAGAAGAACAAATCAAAAAAGTAGCTGAATTTACAGGCAATCTACTAAATGTAACAGTCGAATCTAACTTATATCAACCGCCAAGTGAACCACTAAACTCAAATCAAACACTTGCAAGAATTTTTAGCCATAACTTAAAAGAAAGTGGAATAACTAACATTGGCGATTGTATTAAAAATTATGATGGTATAAGTCTTGGAGGAGTAAGTCTAAATGTTCCAACTATTAGCCACTTAATATCTATAGTTGGTGATGATCCAAATATAAAATACGGTAGTTTAGACTTTGCAAAAGCAACACTAACCCCACAAGCTAACGAAATAGCTTTCAAAACAAGTTGTGCCTTAGCTTGTACGGTAATAGATTTATTAGAGGCACCACACCTTCTTGCAGAAGCAAAACTACAATTACATGAAACTTGTAAATGCGATGAATTATACTAAAAAAGTAAGCCGTATCAAAAATATGATATGGCTTACTTTTTTTAAATTTTACAATTAAACTAATTGTAAATTATTCAATTCTATTTCTTTCTCTTTTTCTTTTACTAAATTTATCTTACTTACAAACTCAGCACTAGCTTGAAAATAAAATTTTCTTACTACGCCATCTTTATTATATACACAACAATATCTATCTTTTGAGCTACAAGTATATTTATGACTACAAGCAATTTCAACATTATTAACTTCGCTTGCATCCTTACCTAAATATATTATATCTCTAATTTTGACATTCTCTAATAGCTCTTGCTTATGCTCACTAAACTTATGCACTAAAAATTGATTCGCAACTACAGAATACTTATACTTTGTTTGATAGTTTCTAACCAAAATTATAATTACTCCTATAGTGGCTAAAATAATTATAGGATCTATAAACTTTGATAACATTATTCCGTCTAACTTTAAACCATCAAAAACCCTTCCAATAAAAATCATTATACTAAGTATAATAACACCTTCTATTATCAGCCTTGATTTTTTATATTCCCTTATTTCTTTTTGCATTATCCCCATAGTAGCAATTTCCCCCATTATTTTTACTGCCGAATATATTATTTTAAAATTGATACTAAGATTATACTAACAAAACACTAAATTGGCTAAACTACAAAAGACTAAAATTAATCAAATAGTCTGAAAATTAACCTTATAATACATTTAAGTATTTATTCTATTAATATTGCTTTCTTTTGCTTTCTTTAGCTCTTAATTTACCAAGAAATAAACTATTTTAATAAAAATTTAACACCTATAATATAGTTAATCCTAAAAAGTATTTCTCCCCCTTTTTACTAAAAGTAAACACTAGTAAAATTTTACTTGATAACTCTCTACTAAATAAAGGCAGACAACATTTGAATTTACTAAAATTTTCCGACATAGTATAATAAAAATAGTCTGTAAAAATAATTCTATATTACTTAATAAAATAATATATTAGGAGGATTCTATGATACAGCTATTTAAAACACCTTTAGATATCGAAAATAAAATACTTTCGTTAAACACACTAGAAAATGGCTGCTGGATTAATTTAATTTCGCCATCTGAGGAAGAACTCGTATTAATCTCGCGAAAGACAGATGTATCACTAAATCTACTTAAAGCTGCCTTAGATGATGATGAAACTTCCCGTATAGATAAAGAAAATGAAAATATTCTTTTCGTTGTTGATATACCATACACAGAAACCGAAGAAAATACATTATCCTATGATACATATCCTCTTGGAATTATTCATACAAAAAATTATATAATTACAGTTTGTTTAAAAAATACAAAGATATTATCAGATATTTCTAATGGGATTATCAAATCTGTTTATACCTATAAAAAAAATAGATTAACCCTACAAATTCTTCATAGAATATATGCTTACTACTTAAAATATCTTAGACAAATTGATATGAAAAGTTCCTTTATAGAACAAAAACTCTTTAAATCAATGAAAAATAGAGAACTAACACAACTACATTCATTAAAAAAATCATTAGTTTATTTTGCAGCCTCTTTAAAATCTACGCAACTAACATTAGAAAGAATAGAAAGACTTCAGTTACTACAAGATGAACTAGATGATAAAAAAATGTTTGAAGATGTATTAATAGAAAATAAACAGGCTGTTGAAATGACAAATATATATACTAGAATCCTTTCTAGTGCTATTAGATTCTCTGAATCTATTATTTCAAATAATTTCAATGGTGTTGCTAAAATTTTAACCTCGTTAACTACAATTCTATCATTATATACTTTAACAACAGGAATTTATGGAATGAATATGGATTTACCTTTTGCTGAATCCCCATATGCATTTTCTTTAATAATGGGTGGTACAACACTACTTGCATTACTCGCATTATATCTACTAGAAAAATTCAATTTACTTCGCTAAGAACAGTCGGAATGCTTAAAGAAGATTACTAAAATTTTATAATACCTAAAAAATACTTATAAAGGAGGAAGTTACCTTTTTATAAAACTATACGATATACTAAGCAGAGTTTTATAAGATAAGATAACGGTAACGGCTTACTATAATGATTCAAATATTCAAATCAACTACTGACGGACAACTTATAGAACTAAATGATCTTGAACCAGGTTGTTGGGTAAATATAATTAATCCTAGTAAAATAGAACTCGCTGACATTCAAAATAAAACTAATGTCGAGCTTAACTTTTTACAAGCTGCTTTAGACGAAGAAGAAACTTCTCGTCTTGATATAGAAAGTAATGAAACTCTTCTTATATTTGATATACCTTTTGTTGAAGAAGAAAATAGTAATAAAGCTCTAATATATGACACTTATCCCTTAGGAATTATCTATACAGACGAAACCATAATAACTGTATGCTTAAATGAAACAGATATATTAAAAGACTTTATAGCAGGAAAGGTTAATAGCTTCTACACTTTTAAAAAGTTTAGATTTATTCTTCAAATATTATATAGAACAGCTTCATATTACCTTTTATATCTACGTCAAATAGAAAAGAAAAGTTTATTCCTTGAAAAGAAACTAAATAAAACAGTAAAAAATGAAGGATTAATAAAACTTCATTCACTCGAAAAATCTCTAGTATATTTTTCAACATCATTAAAATCCAATCAAATAACTTTAGATAAACTTTTAAAACTTGATAGAATACAAAAATACGAAGAAGACAAAGAACTATTAGATGATGTCATTATAGAAAATAAACAGGCAATAGAGATGACTGACACTTATTCTGAAATTATAGCTAGTACAATGTCATACTTCTCATCATTTATATCTAATAACTTTAATAGCGTAGCTAAGGTACTAACATCTATTGCTACAATCATAACCGTCTATACTATAGTCGCTAGTACATATGGTATGAATGTACCATTACCATTACAAGATAATCCACATGCCTTTATGATTATCATGTCTATAACAACTATTCTAGCTGCTATACTCATATGGATACTACATAAAAAGAATATGTTATTATAAAAGCTTTCTTATATATATAAGAAAGCTTTTATATTAGTATATATCATTAAATTTTAATCCTAAATTATTATATTATATAAGTCGCCTAAAGTCTGATTTTACTTACAATTACTAATACTAACTTCTAACTAAAACTTTATAAACGAAAAAGAACTTCAGATTACTCTGAAGTTCTTCCACCTATTATGGAGGCGCCACCCGGATTTGAACCGGGGATCAAGGTTTTGCAGACCCATGCCTTACCGCTTGGCTATAGCGCCGTAATGGTGGCTCGAGCAGGAATCGAACCAGCGACACGAGGATTTTCAGTCCTCTGCTCTACCGACTGAGCTATCGAGCCACAAGACCTGGCAACAACCTACTCTCCCACACGCTCGCGCATGCAGTACCATCGGCTCCTAAAGGCTTAACCATCGTGTTCGGAATGGAAACGGGTGTTACCCTAAAGGACATTATCACCAGATTTTAGAGAAAATATTCTCTGAAAATTGCATATAAATTATTTGATATTTTAGATCAAGCCCTCGTTCTATTAGTATCAGTCAGCTAAACATGTTGCCATGCGTACACCTCTGACCTATCAACCTCCTAGTCTTGAAGGGAACTTACTATCTTATGATATGGGAAATCTAATCTTGAGGGGGGCTTCATAC
>JBOFRC010000027.1:0-15553 GCA_051650825.1 Sarcina sp.
AAAAAACTCTAAAATTTTTATTTGGTGTGGTAACAAAGACCATCATTTAATAAATCACATAGTTCCTTTTTTAGAAAAAATGAATACTAATAAATCAATTTTTTTAGAAATTTTTTATGGTGATCATAAAGATCTTGGAACTTTTTTTCAAACTAAATTAATCAGCATAGTTAAAGAGGTTATAGACAATAAATCTCCAATAAAAATTTCAATTAATACTTTAAGTAAATTTAGCAGGATCGAATCTATCGATGATATCGATTTTGATTTTAAAGAAATTATTGATATTTATTTAGATAAAAATTTTAAGATTATAACTCATATGCCGATATTAAATAAAAATTTTGAATATGCATGTTATTTATTAGATAAACAAACCCCGATAATAAAAAAGTTTTATCAAAAAAAACCTAGTTTTGAGTTTGAAATAAATTATCTAAAAAATTACACTCTATTGTGGTATATACGTGATATTACTAAATCCACTAAATTAATATATTATCCAATCAAATTTTCCATAAATTAGCGAATTAGAGGTGAAAAATCTCTATCGCTAAAAAACGATAGTTGATAACTACCAAAATAAAAAAATAATTATCTGTGTTCTAAATTAGCTAGTTGTTAAATAATTAGAGTATATAAAAGTTTAGATTATGGATAATTATATTTATTTAGAAATGAGTCTAATGTCCTCTTCTAAGATAATAAAAAATAATAATTCTAATAAATACATCTTCATTAAAATTCATTATGAAGAAGCATTTTCATATATTAGAAGCTATAATTTAATAATATGTTATCGCAAAACTACCTCTCACTACATATATAAATATTAAGAGATTATTTATATTATAAATTGGAGGTATTCTTATGAAAATTGCAGTAAGAGGCGGACATAATTTTCAAGCGAAAGGTGCCGTTGGAATTATAGACGAAACTACTGAAGACAGAAAAGTCAAAGATGCTGTTATAAAATATTTAAAAAAACTTGGACATGAAGTTTTAGATGTTACACCTGAAAATATGTCTGTAAATGCTGATTTAGTACATGGCGTTAACTCAGGAAATGCTTGGAAAGCAGATTTGTTTATATCTATACATTTTAATAAAGCATATCCTTCTTACACAGGTATTATAGGTACAGAAGGTTGGGTTTATAATACGAATAGTGTTGCTAGCAAAATATCAGATAGAATTTGCCAAAAACTTTCTACAAAAATAGGATTTAAAAATAGAGGTACTAAAACAGGACATTTTTATGAGTTAAGAAATACAAATATGCCATCTATTATAGTAGAAGTTTGCTTTGTTGAAGCTACAGGAGATGTTGAATTGTACAAAAAAGCTGGCAGCGATAAAGTAGGACAAGTAATAGCAGAAGCAATAGTGAATCAAGAAGTTCCTATTGTTAATGAAATAGTAGATCAAACCAATAAAAAAACTTATAGATGTATTACTGGTAGCTTTTCAACTAAAGAAAATGCAACAGCTAGAGTACAAGATTTAAAAGATAAAGGTCTTGATAGCTTTATAGCTGTATATAAAGATGGTAATAATGATATATATAGATGTGTAGCTGGTAGTTTTGCAACTAAAGAAAATGCTGACGAAAGAATAGTAGAACTAAAATCAAAAGGATTTGATAGTTTCATATTAATAGCCTAAAAATATTTATATAATTATGGCAAAAGCCCCCTGGATTTAAAGGGGGCTTTTGAGTTTATTTAGTTAACATTTGAATTAATATATCTAGTGTGGCTTTATTTTTATGTAAGGCATCTACATAATCAGCTAAATGTGTCTTATAATATCTAATACCTTCATCTGTAATTCTATAAACTTTTTTACTACGTTTATTAACAAATTGATCGCCTAACCAAGAACTTATAACAAGTCCGTTCTCCTCCATTGCATATAAAGTATCATATACTGTACTTGATGAAACCGGGAAAGGAAGAGGGGCCTTAGAAAATTCTATTCTAAAAGCTTCTAAAACTTTATTTCCAAAAATCTCTTCACCTTTAGCTAATTCTTTTAATATATAAAACGTATAAAGTTGTTTTGTATTTACTGTATTCCTTGGTGCAACCATTCTCGTTCTTGAACTCATATAAATCACCTCTTACCTATATTATACATAGATGATAAATAAGAGTAAATCTTATCTAGTAATATTAACTAACTTAAACGCTTGCTAAAAACTCTATCTTTCATTAAAATCTAAAGTATACTAAATAAGATTTGGAGGAACTTTCAGAATGAGTGAAAGATTACAAAAATATATGGCTAGATGTGGTGTTGCATCTAGAAGAAAATGTGAAGAAATAATTTTATCAGGAATTGTTTCAGTAAATGGAGAGTTTATAAATGAACTTGGTACAAAAATAGAGGATAGTGATATTGTGAAAATAAATGGAGCTATTATCTCTCTTGAAGAACGTAAAGTATATATTATGTTAAATAAGCCAGAAGGTTATATAACAAGTAATAAAGATGAAAAAAATAGAGATACTGTTATAGACCTTATAAATGTTGAAGAAAGAATCTATCCAATAGGCAGACTTGATTATGATACTTCGGGTTTATTATTATTAACTAATGATGGAGATATATACAATAAAATTATACATCCAAGAAAAAATATAGATAAAACTTATATCGGAAAAGTACAAGGTGTCTTTTCCGATGAAGAAATCAAAAAATTTGAAAATGGCATAGATATCGGTGGATATATAACAGCACAAGCTTCAATTAAAACTTTGGAGATATACGGAAAAACTTCTCTTGTAGAAATGAAAATTCATGAAGGGAAAAATAGACAGGTAAGGAAAATGTGTTCAGCATTAGGGCATGAGATTATTAACCTAAAAAGAGTTGCAATAGGACAGCTAAATATAAATGATCTACTTAAAGGTGAATGGAGATATTTAACTAAATCAGAATTCGATTATCTTAATTCTTTATAAAAACAAGAAAACATTTAATAAAGAAAGGGTGTTGATTTAAGATGTTTAACTATATTAATAGTTTTAATAACATACTACATAATATTATTTCTGCTAATAAAATAGGTGAAAATAAAATTGCTATAGATGCAACATTAGGAAATGGGTATGATACTGATTTTTTAAAAGATCAATTTGAAAAAGTATATAGCTTTGATATTCAAGAAAAAGCAATTAATTTATATAAAGAAAAAAATATTAAAAATGTTGAAGTTATTTTAGATAGTCATGCTAATTTCGATATGTATATAAAAGAACCTGTTGATTGTATAGTATATAATCTTGGATATTTACCAGGGGCTAATAAACATATCACAACTACTGTAAATAGTACTATATTAAGTATAGAAAAAGGTTTAACTCTATTAAAAAGTAATGGTCTTATGTTTATTGCTATGTATCCTGGGCATGATGAAGGTGCAAAAGAGAAAGAAGAAATTTTAAAACTTGCAAAAAAACTCAGTACTAAACATTATGGTGTTTTATATCAAGAGTTTATAAATCGTCCTAATAACCCACCTTGTCTGCTTGTTATTGAAAGAAAATAAAACTTGAATCATTTTTAGCAAAGTGATAGAATTAGACTCAGATAATGCATTTTGTTTTAAGGAAGGGATTTGTTATGGAAAATAATCAAGATTTGATGAAAGTGATTCAAACTAAGTTTTCAAAACTTAGTAAAGGACAAAAACTTATAGCTGAATATATACTAACTAATTATGATAGAGCTGCTTTTATGACTGCTGCAAAGCTTGGAACTAGTGTTGGAGTTAGTGAATCTACAGTTGTAAGATTTGCAATAGAATTAGGATTTAGTGGCTATCCAAAACTACAAAAATCCCTACAAGAACTTATAAAAAATAAACTTACTACTGTTCAAAGACTTGAATTATCTAGTGATTTTATTAGAGAAGAAAATCCTTTAAAAGGTGTTTTAAAAGCTGATATAGAAAATATAAGAGCTACACTTGAAAAAATTAATTATAATGATTTTGAACAAGTTGTAGATGATTTATTCCATGCAAAAAGGATTTATATAATAGGTCTTAGAAGCTCAATGGCACTTGCAGAATTTTTAGGTTTCTATCTTGGGTTAATACTTGATAATGTAAAAGTTGTTTCAAGCGGCATGAGCGATATATTTGAACAGATGATTAATATAGGTGAGGGCGATGTTGTTCTGGGAATAGGATTTCCAAGATATGCAACAAAAACTATAGATGCTCTAGCTTTTGCAAAAAGTAGAAAGGCAAAAACTATTGCTATAACAGATAGTTTAATATCTCCACTTGCAACTAATGCTGATTGTACATTAATAGCACAAAGTAATATGGCATCATTTGTAGATTCCCTAGTAGCACCTCTTAGTATAATAAATGCACTAGTTATATCTGTAGGAATGCGAGAAAAAGAAAAAATTACTCATACTTTTGAAGATTTAGAAAGTATTTGGAAAGATTATAATGTTTATACTTACAATCGAAATAATATAGAAAGATAAAATATGGCTGTTTATATTTTTATAAACAGTCTTTTTAATTTGACAAGTTTATCTTAAAAGTTTAATATAAACTTGTTTTAAATCAAAATTAGGAGCTGATATAGTGGCTAAAGTGGTAGTAATAGGAGCTGGGCCAGCAGGAATGATGGCGGCATATAAAGCGGCAGAAAAGCATAAAGTCGTTTTGTTAGAAGGAAATGATAAAATTGGGAAAAAGTTATTTATAACAGGAAAAGGAAGATGTAATGTCACTAACTCTAAAGATATTAGTGAATTTTTTGATTTTATACCTGGTAATCCGCACTTTTTATATAGTGCATTATATACATATGATAATAATATGCTAATAGATTTTTTTGAAAGTCAAGGCATTAAGCTGAAAAATGAAAGAGGCGGAAGAATATTCCCTGAAAGTGATAAATCTTCCGATATAATAAAAGGATTTAATAAAAAGTTAAAAGAATCAAACGTAGATATTATGTTAAAATCAAAAGTGGCTAAATTAAATTTAAAGAATAAGTCTATAGAAAGTGTAAAATTAGAAAATGGAAGTACTATAAAAGGTGATTATTTTATAGTTTGTACTGGTGGTAAATCATATCCTAGGACAGGATCGAGTGGAGAATTACATGAGTTGCTTAGAAAAGCGGGACATACGGTAACTCCAATGAAACCATCTCTTGTTCCAGTAGAACTTAAAAATGAAAATCTTAGAATGATTCTTGGTTTGATTTTAAAAAATGTTTCTTTAACTATTTTCGAACTAAATGGAGAAAAGTATAAAAAAGTTTATGAAAAACAAGGCGAATTAAAGTTTACTAGCTATGGAATTTCAGGACCAATAACTCTTAGGGGAAGTAGATTCATAAAAGACGGGAAAAAATATAAAATTTCTATTGATTTGAAACCTTCATTAGAGTATAAAACGCTAGATTTAAGAGTTCAAAAAGATTTTAGTTTGAATTTAAATAATGAATTTAAAGATTCGTTAAATAAATTATTTCCACAACAGTTAATTCCATTTATATTAGATAGCTTAGACATAGATAGAACTAAAAAAGTTCACTCTATAACGAAAGAAGAAAGAAGAAAGTTTATAAACTTTATAAAAGGGATGGAATTTGATGTTATTGGACTTCGTGGACTTGAAGAAGCAATTGTTACAGCTGGTGGTATTTCTATAGAAGAAATTGATCCATCTACTATGAAATCTAAAATTCTAAATAATGTATCTTTTGCGGGTGAAGTAATGGATGTAGATGCATTTACAGGTGGATATAACGTTCAAATAGCAGCATCTACAGGGTATTTAGCTGGAAGTAATATAGAATAAATTAAATAAAAATCCAAATAAATTTTAAAAATTAAACTATATAATAAAAATAAAGTGAGGTAGAAATATTTGAATAAGTTAAGTGTAGCAATAGATGGTCCAGCAGGAGCTGGAAAAAGTACAATAGCAAAAATAGTTGCTGATAAACTAGATCTTATGTACATTAATACTGGTGCAATGTATAGAGCTGTAACTTTAAAGGCTTTAGAAAAAGATATATTATATACAGATGTTAAATCTTTAAAGGAACTTATAGATACAATGGATATTTATTTTGAAAATGATGAGCTATATTTAAATGGGAAAAATATAAATAATGAAATAACTATGCCTAATATAAGTAAAAGAGTTTCTGAATATGCATCTGTTAGAGAAGTACGTGTTAAATTAGTTGAGCTTATGAGAAACATGTCCAATAAATATAATGTAATAATGGACGGAAGAGATATTGGTACTGTTGTTTTAAAAGATGCACCATATAAGTTCTTTTTAACAGCAAGTGCTAAAGAAAGAGCTGATAGGAGATATAAAGAGCTTACAGAAAAAGGAATCACTGTGGATTATAATGAAATTTTAGAAGATATTATAAGAAGAGATGAATATGATTCAACACGAGAAGTTGATCCTTTAAGAATGGCAGATGATGCTATAGAAATTGATACAACAGGTCTTAATATAGAAGAAGTTGTTAATAGTATATTAAAATACATAGTCTAATTAGAAACTTATCTTAATACTATTTAAAAAGTTATAATAGATAAATATGCTAAATAAAATATAAGCATATTAAGGTTAATTCTTGTATTTGTGGGAATGGAAAGAATTTGGTTAAAATTATTTATAACTTGGAGGCAAGATTTATGAAAAATAGAAAAGTTATCCTGGCTGAGAATGCTGGTTTTTGTTTTGGGGTTAAAAGGGCTGTTGATGAAACTCTTAAAGCTCGAAAAGAAAGCACTAAAAAAATATACACATTAGGTCCTCTTATTCACAATAAAGATGTGGTTGCAAATCTTAAAGAAAAAGAAATAAATGCTATTGATTTAAGTGATATTGAATCTTTAGAAAAAAATGATATAGTTGTTATAAGATCACATGGAGTAAAAGAAAATATACTTGCAACTCTTGGAGAAAAAGGGTTCGTTGTTAATAATGCTACTTGTCCTTATGTTACTAATATTCATAGAAAAGTTAAAGAGTATTATGAAAAAGGATATCAAATAATTATACTAGGTGATGAAAATCACCCAGAAGTTATAGGTATTAATGGATGGTGTAATGATTCTGCAATTATTACTAATGCAGATGACACAGAGCTAAGTTTTCCTAAAAAAGTTTGTGTTGTATCACAAACTACAGAAAAAAAAGAAAATTGGGATAAAGTTCTTTCTAGAATAGTAAGTCAATCAAAAGAAATAGTTGCATTTAATACAATATGTGCAGCTACTGATGAAAGACAAACTAGTGCTGAAAAAATTTCAAAAGAGGCAGATATGATAATAGTTATTGGAGGTAAAAATAGTTCTAATACTACTAAATTATATGAAATATGCAAAAAGAATTGTAGTCATACATACCATATAGAAAATGCAAGTGATTTAACAGAAGAAATGATAAATTTCGACTGTAATCTTGTTGGGGTTACAGCGGGTGCATCAACTCCTGATTATATAATTAATGAAGTTATAAAAATTTTAGAAAAATAGAAGCTACTTTATTGCTAAAAGTCTAGAATTAATGTAAAATATTTCTGTAATAGTCAATTTGAGGTGAGTTATGCAGATTAATTTACTTAATGTTCTAGACTTTTTTAATTTGAGAAAAGAATTAAATAAAGCATTGGAATTTAATTTTGCTAAATTTATAAAAGTCATTTTATGGAATAAATATATTTTTTATGTAAAAGCAGAAGATGGAACAAATATGTTTTGGAGCACAAGAAGAGAAAATTCTAATGAATTTATGATTGACTATATTTATATGCAAGATGAATTTAAAAAGAAGATATTTGGGAATAGTTGCTCTAATCAGAAATTTGTATGTTCTACTAATGATGAAAATAATAAACTTACTAGTTTGGGGATGGTTCCAATATCAGCTAATAAATTTTTAAAAATAAATTTAAGTGAACGAATAGATTTCTATTTAAAATCAGATAAATATTTTTTTGAACCTCTTCAACGTGGTAATGAAGAAAAACGTTGTGAAATTCAAAATGATGCATTTTATTCTATGGAGAGAGCACCGCTAAAAGTTAAAGATGTTAAATATGAAATGGGAAGAAAATGTTTCTTAGATTCACTAGCTATATTTCTTAAAATCAGTGAAGAATACATTGCTTATGGCCAAATTATGTTGCTTGATAACAAATATACAGTTGCAAATCTTTGTGTAAAAACTGAGTATCAAAAAAAAGGTTATGGAAAAAAATTGTTAGACTATTTACTTCATAAAGCTAAAGAATTAGAAATATTTGAAGTCTATATAAAAGTTAAATCAGATAATGAAATAGCAAATAAATTGTATGAAAATATGGGATTTAAACTTATTGAAACAACTTCGTTTTATGAAATCTAACTTATAAAAGTTAGATTTTTTTTAGTTATTTTTATAATATACCCTACTATCATAAGTTTTAAATTATAAATAATTTATCTATCTATTAGTAGTTGTTTTGTTTATTAATAGATAGATTTACAAATTTTATAGTAATAATTATATTTTATATGTATTAAATTTACATATAAGTAACTTTATTTATTAGTAAATTATGTATATAATAAAAATTAAGTTTTATTAATTAACTTATGAGGTGATATTATATGACTATTAAATTTAAATTAGATAAGAATATAAAAGTGCATAAAAAAGAGGGGCAAAAGTACTTTCATATATCTACTTATGGATGTCAAATGAATGAAGAGGATTCTGAAAAATTATCAGGAATATTGAAAAATCTTGATTATATAGGTACTAATAATAAAGAACTTGCTGATATAATAATTTTCAATACTTGTTGTATTAGAGAAAATGCTGAAAATAAAGTAATAGGTAATTTAGGAGAAGTTAAAAGATTAAAAGCAAAAAATCCTAATCTTGTAGTAGCTATATGCGGATGTATGATGCAACAAAAAGATACTCCTGATAATATCTTAAAAAAGTTTCCTTTTGTAGATATAATTTTCGGAACACATAATTCTTATAAATTTCCAGAATATTTAAATAGAGTTTTACAAGATGGAAAAAGTATAAAAGAAATTTCTGATAAAGAAGAAGGAATAATAGAAGGGATTCCAATAGATAGAAAGAGTACTGTCAAAGCTTTTGTTACTATTATGTATGGGTGTAATAATTTTTGTACGTACTGTGTAGTTCCTTATGTAAGAGGGAGAGAACGAAGTAGAAATCCAAAAGATATAGAAAATGAAATAAAAATTCTCGTAAAAAAAGGATATAAAGAAATTACGTTGCTTGGGCAAAATGTAAATTCTTATGGTAAAGAACTTGAATGCAATACAAATTTTGCAAAACTTTTAAGACTGTTAAATGAAATAGAGGGTATAGAACGAATTAGATTCATGACATCTCATCCAAGAGATATAAGTATTGATGTAATAGAAGCAATAAAAGAATGTGGACATGTATGTGAACAAATACATTTACCTGTACAAAGTGGCTCTAATTCAATACTAAAAGGCATGAATAGACATTATACTAGAGAAAAATATTTAGATATTATTTCAACAGCAAAAAGAGAAGTTCCTGGAATAGGAATCACAACTGATATTATTATAGGATTTCCAGGTGAAACAGAAGAAGACTTTCTTGATACACTAAATCTTGTAAAAGAAGTTGGATATGACTCAGCATTTACTTTTATATATTCTAGAAGAAATAATACACCAGCAGATAAAATGAAAAATCAAATCCCAGAAGATATAAAACACGAAAGGTTCAATAGATTAATTGATGCAGTAAATACTGGTGCTAAAAATATTAATCTCTCTTATATCGGAAAAACTGTAGAAATATTAGTTGAGGATATAAGTAAAAATGTAGATGAAAATCTTTCAGGAAGAACTAGAACCGGAAAACTTGTTAACTTTAAGGGCGAAAAATCACTGATAGGAAAACTTGTTGATGTAAAAATTTTAGATGCAAAATCATTTTCTCTCTGGGGAGAACTTTTATAAAATTTAATATATATTAAATAAAAAAAGGGCACTTTTTAAAAGTGCCCTTTATATTATAGAAATTTTAAAATTTCCATAATATAAACATTCTTATTAATTAAATATATTTCTTTAAATTTGTTTTTTTACATAAAATAAACTTAAAATAGTTATAAATATCTTAACTAAAGCTATTATAGGTAGACTTAGCGTAATTATAAGCAATCCTATAATAACTAATACACTAGATGCTTGTTTCTTATTTAAAAAAACCATATTGCGCTCACTCCCTTAAATTTATTCTATATGTAATATTATACAAAAACTTATGTTTATAATGTGAATTTATCTATAAAAATTTCAATATTAATATATGTAATTAATAGACATAATATTCGTTAAAACATAGAAAAAATTTGATAAGTAGTGTAAAATATATTATTAGCAAGAAAAATGATTGGAGGCGTAAATATGGCTTTAACTCCTATGATGAGGCAATACTTTGAAGTCAAAGATAGATATAAAGACTGTATTTTATTTTATAGACTTGGAGATTTTTATGAAATGTTTTTTGAAGATGCAAAACTTGTATCTAGAGAGTTAGAATTAGTTTTAACAGGAAGAGAATGTGGTCTTGATGAAAAAGCTGCAATGTGTGGTGTACCTTTCCACTCATCAAAAACATATATAGCTAGACTTATAGCTAAGGGATATAAAGTAGCTATATGTGAACAAATAGAAGATCCTGCCACAACTAAAGGATTGGTAAAACGAGATGTCGTTAAAGTGATTACCCCTGGGACCTATTCTGATGAAACTTCCTCTTCGGAATATCAAAATACATATATATCTGCAGTATTTATTAATAAGAATACTATGTCAGTAGCATCTTCAGATATATCTACTGGTGAATTTAAAGTAACTTCATTTGATAATAATCTTTCATCTTTATTAGATGAATTATCAAAGATAGGTCCAAAAGAAGTATTAGTTGATATCAACTATGGAGATGAAATTATAAAAGATATAGTTAATTCAACTTCAGCACTTATAACAAGAAAAAATTATATAGAATTTGCTTGCACTAAAAACGATTTAATTGCTAGTTTTAAAAATTTAAAGTTAGATGAATTAGATAATGCATGTATTATTTCATCTGGTGTACTTTTAAGTTATATATATGATACACAAAAAATGAGTTTATCAAACATTAATAGTTTAGATAGATACTATACTATTAATTATATGAGTATGGATAGTAACTCACGACGAAACTTAGAACTTGTAGAAAGTTTAAAAGAAAAAAATAAAAAAGGTAGCCTTATCTGGGTTATGGATAAGACAGCTACAGCTATGGGCGGAAGAACTCTCAGAAGATGGATAGAAGAACCTCTTATTGTTAAATCTAAAATAGAATCAAGATTAGAAGCAGTTGAAGAGCTTAGTACTAATATTTATTTTAATGAAGATTTAAGAACAATATTAAAGAGTATTTATGATATAGAAAGAATAGTTGGTAAGATAGCATCTCAAAATGTAAATGCAAAAGATTTAAATTCTCTTAGAGTTTCACTAGAAAAGTTACCACAAGTAAAAGAATATTTAGAAAAATGCAATTCTAAATCTTTAATGAAATATTATAAAGATTTAGATATATTAGATGATGTAAAAATATTATTAGAAAATTCCATTTTAGATGATCCAGCTATTACTATTAAAGATGGTAATATAATAAAAAGCACATATAATAGTGAGATACAAAGTCTTAGAGAAGCTAAAACTAACGGAAAACAATGGATTGCAGATATAGAAACAAGAGAGAGAGACTTTACAGGAATAAAATCTCTTAAAGTAGGATTTAACAAAGTATTTGGATACTATATAGAAATATCTAAATCTAATTATTCATCTATACCAGAAGGGCGTTATGTAAGAAAACAAACTCTTGCAAATGCAGAAAGATTTATAACTCAAGAACTTAAAGAAATGGAAGAACAAATTCTAGGTGCAGAAGATAAACTTGCAAAACTTGAATATGAAATATTTATAGAAATAAGAGATGAAGTTGAAAAAGAGATTTTAAGATTACAAAAAGCAGCAAGACTTATAGGTGAACTTGATGTATTATCTACATTTGCTTTAATAGCACTTGAAAATAATTATGTGAAGCCTTCTATAACAACAGATGGAATTATAAATATAATTGATGGAAGACACCCAGTTGTTGAAAAAGTAATTGAAAAAGGTGAATTCATTTCAAATAATACATCAATAGATGTAAATAAAGAACAAATGTTGTTGATTACAGGTCCTAATATGGCTGGTAAATCAACATATATGAGGCAAGTTGCATTAATAACAGTTATGGCTCAAATAGGTTCATTTGTACCAGCTACAAGTGCTAGTATATCTATATGTGATAAAGTATTTACAAGAATAGGTGCTTCAGATGACTTAGCAGGTGGTAAATCTACATTTATGGTTGAAATGTGGGAAGTTTCTAACATACTAAAAAATGCTACTAAAAACAGTTTGGTGTTACTTGATGAAGTTGGAAGAGGTACTTCTACTTATGACGGACTTAGCATAGCCTGGTCTGTTATAGAACATATTTCTAACACTATAGGATGCAAAACTTTATTCGCTACACATTATCACGAGTTAACTAAACTTGAAGGCGTAATAGATGGTGTTAAAAACTATTCAGTTTCTGTAAAAGAGATAGATGATAATGTTATATTCTTAAGAAAAATTGTTGAAGGTGGCGCAGATCAATCATATGGTGTAGAAGTCGCTAAACTTGCAGGTATACCACAAGATGTAATAATAAGAGCAAAAGAGATATTAGCTGGACTTGAGGACCATTCTATACAAATAAAAGTTGAGCATATAGAAAAAATTTCTGAAGTAAACAAAGAGGAAAGTATAATAGATGCTGTTGCTGTAACAGAATCGCTTGATATAGAAAAAGAAGTAGTAAAACAAGAAGAGAAAAAACAGATTTTAGAACAAAATATACAACTTGGTTTTGATTCTATAGCTAAAGATAGTATAATAGAAGAATTATCTACTATAGATATGATGTCATTGAATCCTATGGAAGCAATGAATTTGCTATATAAACTTTCAAAGAATGCGAGAAATATAAAATAATAATCTTTAAATATAAGACTACTAAAAATTTTTAGTAGTCTTATTCAAAAATATAGGTTAATAAAAGGAGGTATCTTAATGACACGAATTCAACTATTAGATGAACATACGTCAAATCAAATTGCTGCTGGAGAAGTAGTAGAAAAACCTTCTTCTGTGGTAAAAGAATTATTAGAAAATTCTATAGATGCTAGTAGTAAAAATATTACAATTGAAATAGAGGATGGGGGTATAACACTTATAAGAATAATTGATGACGGTGTGGGCATTTTAAATACAGATGTAAAGCTTGCATTTATGCCACATGCTACATCTAAAATTAAATGTGTCGAAGATATATTTAATATAAATACGCTAGGATTTAGAGGTGAAGCACTTCCTTCTATTGCGGCAGTATCTAAGGTTAATCTTAAATCAAAAACAATAAATGATACTACTGGATGGGAAGTTAATATTGAAGCTGGCAATATAACTATCGATAAAGAAGTTGGCACTAATATTGGTACTATTATAGAAGTTAGAGATTTATTTTATAATGTTCCTGCTAGAAGAAAATTTTTAAAATCTCCATCAAGAGAAGCATCCATAATTAACGATTTAGTTAGTAGGATAGCCCTTGCTAACCCTCAAATAAGTATAAAGCTTTTTAATAATGGAAAAAAAGTAATCCATACTTTTGGAACTGGTGAGTTATTAGACAGTATCAGAAGCATTTATGGAAAAACTACTTCTGATGATGTGTTATATTTTGAAAATGCTAGTGATACAGTTACTATTCATGGTTATATAGGTAAAGATTCTCTTGCTAGAAAATCAAGAAATAATCAAACAATTTTTGTTAATAAACGTTATATTAAAAATAGAACAATATCTGTTGCTGTAGAAAATGCATATAAATCATTTAATACTGGTGATAAATATCCATTTTTCATTTTATTTATAGATATTTATCCAGAATATGTTGATGTAAATGTACATCCAACAAAATCAGAAATAAAATTTAGGAATGAAAAAGAAGTTTTTTCTACTGTATTTAAAGGTATTCATAATGTTCTTGGGGACTTTGTCCGTAGTCAATTTAGTGCAACAACTGGTCAATTTTTAAATAATACAGAGTTTGAAGAAGATAAATCACAACAAGTATCTTTTGAAAAAAGATTACAAGAACTTAATGAGATGGAATTAAAATTGAAAAATACTGAAGAATTATATAAAACTAAAGTAGACTTACCGTTAGATGTAAAAAATAATTTTTATAAAGAACATAGTGAATCTAATACATCTCAAACTGAAAATTCAATACTTAATGAAAATAAATTTGATACAGTATATAAACATTCAGAAAGTTTTCCAAGGAATCATATTAGTGAAAAAAATTCGAATATAAAAGGTCAATTCGAAAAAATTGTCCAAGAAAATAATGATAGTGATATGGTACCGTATGCTGGTTATACTAAAAACATTGCTCAAGAAGCTAAATTTCCTATTCTTGATATTATAGGACAATACAATAAAACATATATAATTGCACAAAAAGAAGGAACATTATATCTTATAGATCAACATGCAGCACATGAAAGATTGCTATTTGAAAAATATTTAAAATCAATAGAAGAACATACACTTGTCGTACAACCACTCATAGTACCTGTCGTTTTAGAATTATCATTAAATGATTATGGGTATTATGAAGAAAATAAAGATATTTTTACAATGGCAGGTTTTAAAGTTGAAGATTTTGGAATGAGTAGTGTTAAGCTCAGTGAAGTGCCTTATTTTATAGGGAAAATAGATGCTAAAGAGTTTTTTATTAAAATTTTAGATAATCTAAAAAATTTAGGAAGTGGAAAAACAATAGAAGTAAAATATAATAAAATAGCTAATCTCGCTTGTAAAGCAGCTGTTAAAGCTAATGATTTATTATCAGAAGATGAAATGAAAAAGCTTTTATATGATTTAAGATTTTTAGATGACCCTTTTCACTGTCCACACGGAAGACCAACTATTATTAAATTTTCAAATTATGACATTGATAAAATGTTCAAAAGAATAGTCTAAGGAGTTTACAAATGAATGATAAATTATTAGTAATAGCAGGGCCAACTGCTGTTGGAAAAACTGCTATATCAATAGAACTTGCTAAAAAATTAAATGGTGAAATTATATCAACAGATTCTATGCAAATATATAAATATATGGATATCGGATCTGCTAAAATTTCTACAAAAGAAATGGATGGTGTTAAACATCATTTAATAGATTTTTTAGAACCGTCAGAAGAATTTAGTGTATCTGATTTTCAAGATATCACAAAAAAAGTTATAGAGGATATAAGATGTAGAGGTAAATTACCTATCTTAACAGGTGGTACAGGATTATATATAAATTC
>JBOFRC010000028.1:0-45780 GCA_051650825.1 Sarcina sp.
TATAATCGCTAATATCAAAATACCTATTAAAACAAGAGGTATTATATTTTCTTTTCTAAATTGATCTTTTATAAATTCTAACTTATCACCAAAAAAGCAAGATATAAATAAAGCTGGCATTCTAGCAATAGTTGATACAATCAAAAATTCCTTCAAACTAATATCAGCTATTCCACTAATATAACCTAATATATCTTTTGGGATTCCTGGTATCATATATAGAATAAATATTATAGTTTTAGGATGTTTCTTTCTTTTTTTATGTGGATGAGTTTCTTCTCTGTGATGTTTTGCACTCTCTATTTTTTTAATTATCCACACACTATCTTTATTCACTATCTTTTCAACAAATGGTTTACCAAATTTTCTAGAAATCATAAAGGTTATCCCACTACCTATAACAATTCCTATAACGCATAATAAGAAACTTAAATATGGCCCAAAAATATATCCCCCTGCAAACTGCACAACCTCTCCTGGGATAAAAAATATAATTATTTGTAAAATTTGAAGAATTACAAATACAATAACACTAGCATGCCCGTAACTTAAAACCCAACTTTTCATCTCATTAGGATTACTAGCAAACTCCATAATTTTATCAAAATTTAATATTATAGGAATACAGATAAGAAGTATAACAACGAGTATGCATCCCCATTTTATATATTTTTTTGCAGAAACTTTATCCACCATTAACACTCCCTTAATTCTTCTAAATCCCTCTATTTTAATCTTAACACAATAAAATTACTAATAAATTACATTTATAACTTTATTCCTTTTTCTTTTGTGTAGTAAAATAAATATTGCTGTGCAAAGCCAGCATACTTTCCAAATCGCTCTATTCCAAACTTTCTAATCTTAGGTAGAGATACATCTTTAGCTCCATAAAAATGTATCATAGCTCTCTTTACCCAAACATCAACAGGAAATGCTGATGTTTTCCCCATAGAAAATAGCATAATACAATCTGCAACTTTTGCACCTATTCCACTATAGTTTTGTAATGCTATATGACATTCCTGATCTTCTAAACTTATAATTTTTTCTAAATCATATAAATTTAAAAAATCTTCATCTTTTTCTATCTCATTTTTATTCATCATTTCTGCTGTATAAATTTTATGAGAAGTATCAACTATGTACTTACTTCTAAATGAGCCACCAGCTTCTTTCATTTGTGCTTCTGTAACAAACGCTAATATCTCTTTTCTTGGAAAAGTATGATATAAATTACCTTTATACTCTATCTTCTCCCCCCATATTTCTGAAATAATTTTAATTGTTCTCTTTATTACCGGTATGCTATTTCTAGCTGAAATAATAAAAGAAATTACCATCTCATAAGGTTCTTGATTTAAAACTCTTATTCCAGTTCCATAAGATAGTGCCTCTCCTAAAATAGTATCTTTTGATAACTCTTCTTTAATCTCTGAGTAATCTCTATCTAAATCAAAATAATGTCTCCAAATATTATCAAAATCTTCTTTATTAGTATTATAAAACTTTAAAATATCTCCATCTTGTTCAACTTCTAATATCTTATTGTATGCTATACCAACATATCTATTTTCGCTAATTTTATCCCATCTAAAACATTGCCCACATTCAAGAGTCTGCACTAAATCAAAGTTTTTAATACCATGAACAGTAACAATATTTTCATCATATATTATATTTGAAAAATCCAATATTAACACCTCATCTTATCGTATATTTTCTTACTTCTTTATCATAACTCCGCAAAAATCACTAGTCAATTTTTCGTATAAAAAAAGAAGGCATAATATTTATGCCTTCTTCTACACTATTTTATTCTTCAACTTCTGACATTTCACCTAATAAAATTGCGTCTAATCCTCTTTCTTGCTCTTCTTTAGTAGTTCTTATTGAACCTGTTAAATCAGCAACTTTTAATACTATGAATGTAACGATTATTGTATAAACAGTAACTATTACAACACCTAGTAATTGGATTAAGAATTGGTGTATGCTTCCGAATACTGGTTGTCCGTTAAAGTTAACGTTAACTGCTGAATTAGCAAATATACCTATTAAAAGTGTACCTGTTAATCCACCCATTCCGTGAACTCCCCAAACATCTAGAGCATCGTCCCACTTCATCTTCTTAGCAAATGCTACACAGAAGAAGCATACGATAGCAGCTATAGCACCAATTGCAACAGCAGCTAATGGTGTTACATATCCAGCAGCTGGTGTTATTGTTGCAAGACCAGCAACTGCACCTGTACAAATTTCTAAGAATGAGAATCTCTTATGTTCAATATAAGCAATTATCATCCAAACGATCATAGCTGTAGCTCCTGCTACACCTGTGTTAGTGAATGCGATAGCAGCTGTTTGACCACTTGCTAATGCTCCACCTGAGTTAAATCCAAACCATCCGAAGATAAGTAAAGCTGTACCTATTCCAACTAATGTTAAGTTTCCAGGTCCTTTTTTGTTCTTAACGGCTCTTGGTCCAAAGTACCAAACACCAACAAGACCAGCAAATCCAGCTGTAATATGGATAACTGTTCCTCCTGCATAGTCAACGAATCCAAGTTGTGCTAAGAATCCGCCACCCCATACCCAGTGAGCTACTGGGAAGTAAACTAGTAATGTCCATAAGAATAATACTTTTATCCATCCACCTATCTTAATTCTGTTAGCAAATGCTCCTGTCATTAATGGCGCAGTAATTATTGCGAACATTAATTGGTACATAAAGAACATTAAGAAAGGTATATGTGCTCCATAACTTGCATTAACAGCAAAATCCATTCCTCTGAATGCAAAGAATTGAGCTGGGTTACCAATAACTCCTCCGATATTACTACCAAATACTAAACTGAATCCTCCAAAGATCCACATTAAAGTAACAACTCCGATAGATATGAATGATTGGAACATCATTGTTAATGAGTTCTTCTTCTCAACTAATCCACCGTAGAAGAATGCAAGACCTGGAGTCATTATTGCAACAAGTATAGTTGCAACAATCATAAATGCTACGTCACCATGATTTATAGCGTGCATCATATTTATTCCTCCTCTTATTCATCCTTAACTGACACAAAAGCATTAAAATATGTATAATTTCTAATTTTGTTATTAATGCGCTTTTATCGTATCAATTAATTATTTAAACCAAAGATTTATAAATATAGAATTAAACTTATCATTAAAACTATTAATTTTTAATCAAAACTTTAATTATATAATATAAATAACCTTTAGTAAATATCTTTTCTTTGGTTACATTATAGATTTTACAACATATTCCGACTTTTTTCAATTATTTTTCACATTTAAAATAATTTTTTAATATTTTAGTGTTGATTTGTAAAATTAATAAAATTTTATAGGATACTTCAATTTAGTTTTGCTATATTTTAGGTTACAACTTAAAATATTTATTAAATTTATAATGTCATTTCTTCTTATATTAACAATTAAATATAATAATACTCTTATTATCTTATTTTTAAAAATGTAAAGTTGCTTAAAATACCATTTTTTTATTTTAAATTTTAATATAAATCTATAATAATTTAAGTTTTTTTATTATTATTAGTTTTTTCTAATTTTAAATTTTTATTCAAAATTTAAAACTGCAACTTAACTCTCTCTAATATTTTTATAAAAAAAAAGATAAAACCCAGTGGGCTTTATCTTTTTCCTAATTCTAATTCATTTGAACCGAATTTTTCTTTTCTTATATGATTTATACAAGCGAACATAGCTTTTTCTAAGTCTTGTGTTAGGTTTCCAAGAACTCTAAGCACAAATGCGTTACACTCAAGCTTTGAGAAGCCAGCTTTAATGTCTAATCCTAACGCATCTACTTTTTCTCTTAAAGTGTCTATTAACTTGTTATTAACTGACGGATCTACAACTATTAGTGAACTATAATTATTATACTCTTCAAAGAAACCAAGTGAAGTCATATCATCCTCTCTTGGATCAAGTTTTAAGTTATCAAGCATTACTGGTCTATCATTAACATAAAGTTTTAACTTCATTTGTACACTACTATATTGGAATCTCTTCCCGTCTGGTGACCATCCTGATGTTAAACCTTCTGTATATATAAGAGTTGAAGTATCTCTTACTCTTATACTTGTATTTTGCTTGAACATAGCATTTTTAAATAAAATTACGTTGTCAGAAACAAATTCTAAAACTGCATTATCTTCAACTATAATTTCATTTTCTTGATATGATGGAAGGTCGTTCATACATTTATAAACTTTTGTAGCAGCCTGAGTTGTTACTATGGCTCTAGCATTTTCTTTTACATGAACTCCTGTTCTGAATTGTTCATTCTCAACATACCCTCCCCCTAATTGCATTAGGTAGTAACAAGGTACTCCATCTGTATCTAGGTATAAAGCTCTTGCTAATTTAGCAATTCCACTAAAATATGATCTTTCAGCTTTAAACTTCTCACCTTTTTTTGCTATTGTTAATTCACTGTTAGCTGCATATTCCTTTTCATCGATGGGTCTAAACATTACTTAGCTAACCCCTCTAATAAGCAATTCTTTTTGATCCAGTCTATTACTTGGTTAATTCCTGAATCTGTTTTTAAGTTTGTGAATATAAAGCTATCTTCATTTCTGAATACTAATGTATCTTTTCTCATTATATCAAGATCTGCACCAACGTATGGAGCTAAATCAATTTTGTTTATAACAAATAAGTCACTCTTAATCATACCTTGACCTGCTTTTCTTGGTATTTTTTCACCTTGAGCAACGTCGATGATGTACATTGAGAAGTCAACTAAATCTGGACTAAATGTAGCAGCAAGATTATCTCCACCACTCTCAACGAATATTAAATCTAAATCATCAAATGTATGTTTTAATTCTTCTATTGCAGCAAAGTTCATTGATGCATCTTCTCTTATAGCTGTGTGAGGGCATCCCCCTGTTTCAACACCTACAATTCTTTCTTCTGGTAATACTGAGTTCTTAACCATGAACTTAGCATCTTCTTTTGTGTATATATCATTAGTGATAACAGCACACTTGTAATCACCTTCCATAGCTCTTGTTAATCTCTCTATTAATAAAGTTTTTCCTGCACCAACTGGTCCACCTACTCCTATTACTACTGGTCTCATTTTAAGACACTCCTTTCAATCTCTGAATTTCTTTATACACTAAGACATAAATAATCTAAATATTTGTGTTTCGTGTTTTATCTGTGCCATTTCTAATCCTGGAACGTTTGCTCCAAAATCATCTTCTGTTAATTTTTCTATTTTTGCATATAAATTTTCAAAATTATCTCCGAATTCTTTAAGAACTAACTGACCATCTTTTTGTCCAAGAGGTATTGTTCTTACCGCATTTTGAACTATAGTTGATACTGTAGCATACATATGATACATTGTAGCTCTCTTTAAAGGCACATTTAACTGATGCATCATCATTGAAAATGCAATAGCTGGATGTCCGTAAGACTCCTTAGCTTTTATTCTTCTTTGATATTCTTGTAATAATTCACAATCATATAAATCAAGAAGTAATTCACACATTCTTCTTGATACAAGTTTACCTGCATTTCTTGTTTCCATGGCTACACTTTGAACAGTAATCCATTCATCTAAATCCCAAATTTCTTCAATTGCATTTCTATCAATTGCATCGTATACAAATCTGATAGCTAGTGCATCATTTTGAGAAAATGAATCTTTTAAAAATGCTCTTACCCATGACTTTAAACTTTCTGCATCATTAATTTTTCCAGTTCTTAAATAGTTTTCCATTCCATATGAATGGTTAAATGATCCCACTGGGAATTGAGAATCACATAATTGCAACATGCTTAAAATTTCTACTGATGGTACTTCTGTGTTATACATGCTTATGCCCGAACTCCACGTGTCTGAATGCTTTTTCTAATGTTACATTCTTTCTTTCATACGCGATATGCTCTTCTTTTAGTAAATCTTCAACTAGAACATCATATTCTAATATCATCATTCCGTTATTAAACTGTGCTGGTAAATGTCTGTTACCTAAATTATGTGCAATTCTTCCCATTTCTGTTATAGTTTCTGGCTTAATTATTAGTACATCGTCTGATTTAACACTAACAACAACCATGTTGTGATCATCTTTGTATAAGATATCACCATCTTTAAGTACTGAATCTTTACTTATTGAAATTCCGTACTCGTTCCCATGATCTGAAGTAACTCTATTTATTCTTTTTAATAATTCGTCACTTCTTAAATATATTTTTTCCATATGTACATGATGATCGTCATGTGAGTGTTCATCATGTGAATGCTCATGATGTCCCTCATTTGAGTGGTCATGATGATGCCCTTCTTGGTCATGTATGTTTCCTAAAATTTTATCTAGTATCATAAAAAATACCTCCTAAACAAAGTTATATATTATAAACATCTAGCATAGTTCTAAAAGAACTATGCCAGATTAATTTATCTATTAGAATAAGAAATATCTTTGTGTTAATGGAAGTTCCATAGCTGGCTCTGATCTTAACTCTTCTCCGTCCACTGTAACTATATAAGTTTGTGGATCTACTGAGATGTTAGGTGTTCCATCGTTAAGTTTCATATCAGCTTTTGTTAAGTTTCTAACACCATGAACTGGTAAAACTTGTTTCTTAAGTCCTAATTCGCCTTGAATGTCATTTTCAAAAGCAACTTTTGAAACGAATGTTATACATGTTTCAGCTATTCCTGTTTTCTTACCGTAGTACATTTCTCTTAATATTCTAGGTTGGATTGTAGGAATTGAAGCGTTAGCATCTCCTGAAACAGCCATTGATATAAGACCTTTCTTAATTATCATTTCTGGCTTAGCACCAAAGAATTGAGGTGCCCACATTACTAAATCAGCATATTTACCAACTTCAACTGATCCGATATAATCTGATATACCTTGAGCGATAGCTGGGTTGATTGTGTATTTAGCAACATATCTTTTAATTCTGTTGTTATCGTTGAATTCTGAGTCACCTTCTAATGTTCCTCTTAAATTCTTCATGTGGTGAGCTACTTGCCATGTTCTTGTGATAACTTCACCAATTCTTCCCATAGCGATAGCATCTGAACTTGTCATACTGATTACACCCATATCGTGAAGAATATCTTCAGCTTCGATAGTTTGGTGTCTGATTCTTGAATCAGCGAAAGCAACGTCTTCTGGTACTTTGTTATCTAAGTGGTGACAAACCATAAGCATATCTAAGTGCTCTGCTATTGTGTTTTGTGTGTATGGTAATGTTGGTGATGTTGATGATGGTAATACGTTACTGTATTGAGCAGCTTTGATGATATCAGGAGCATGCCCTCCACCAGCACCTTCTGTATGGAATGTATGAATACATCTTCCAGCGAAAGCGTCAACTGTATCTTCTAAGCATCCGCACTCGTTTAATGTGTCTGTGTGGATTGATACTTGAACATCATATTTGTCAGCAATTTCTAAAGCTTTATCGATACAACCTCTTGTTGCACCCCAGTCTTCGTGGATTTTTAATCCAGCTGCACCAGCTTCGATTTGCTCAGCTCCAGCACCGATTGAGTGTGCTCCAGCTTTTCCTAATATACCAACGTTAACTCCGAAATCTTCGTGAGCTTGTAACATTCTCTTAACGTTAAGTGGTCCTGGTGTACATGTAACAGCGTTTGATCCATCAGCTGGACCTGTTCCTCCACCAAATATTGTTGTGATACCACCTTGTAAAGCTGTTTTACATAAATCAGGGTTGATCATATGAACGTGAAGGTCAATTCCTCCAGCTGTTATTATCATTCCTTCTCCTGCTAAAGCTTCTGTAGCAACACCAACGATGAAATCAACATCGTTCATGATGTCTGGGTTTCCACCTTTACCGATAGCTAAGATTTTACCATCTCTGATACCGATATCTGCTTTGTATATTCCTGTGTAGTCGATTATTGTTGCTCCTGAGATTATTAAGTCAGCTACTAATGGGTTGTTTCTTGTTTCTATTATGTTAACCCCCATACCAGCTCTAAGTGTTTTACCACCACCGAACTTAGCTTCATCTCCGTGCTTTGTTAAGTCTTTTTCTATTGTAGCAAATAAGTTTGTATCTCCAAGTCTGAAGCTATCTCCAACTGTTGGTCCAAACATATCTACGTATGATTTTCTATTCATTTCAAAACTCATGATTCTGACCTCCTCTTTTGCTTTCTACTATTTTAATTTACTTAAAACTTCTTCTCTTTTAACGTCTAAGTTTCCGTTAACTTTATCGTTTAATCCGTATACGTTTCTGTCACCTGTCATTTCGATTAATTGAACCTCTTTCTCATCACCTGGTTCAAATCTTACAGCTGTTCCTGATGGTATATCTAATCTCTTACCATAAGCAGCCTTTCTATCGAATTGTAATCTGCTGTTAACTTCAAAGAAGTGATAGTGTGAACCAATTTGAACTGGTCTATCTCCTGCGTTAACTACTTTTAATGTTATAGCTTCTAATCCTTCGTTCATAAGAACTTTTCCGTCAGCTAATTTGTATTCTCCTGGTATCATATCATTGACCTCCTTTTATAATTTATTATTGTATTGGATCGTGAACTGTTACAAGTTTTGTTCCATCTGGGAATGTAACCTCAACTTGGATAGCGTGAATCATTTCTGGAACACCTTCCATAACTTCTTCAGCACTGATTAATGTTCTACCTTCTGACATAAGTTGCTCAACAGTTTTACCTTCTCTAGCACCCTCCATTATGTCATCTGTGATTATAGCTACACACTCAGGATAGTTTAATTTTAATCCTTTAGCTCTTCTTCTCTTAGCTACATCAGCAGCAACGACCATCATAAGTCTTTCTTGCTCTCTCATTGTAAATTTCATGATTAATCCTCCTTTATATAAAAGTTTCCATTAACAAATAACCAAAAGTTATTTATGTACTTTCCTCAAGAACTATTATTCTCAGGATTTAATATTTTATACTCATATTTATTTGTCAATGTATAAAAGTTAGTTTAGAATTATATAACTAACTTGCTTACTCATTTAGAATACTCTTCAGTTAAAAATTCGTCAAATTGCGAGTTTTTAGGTATTTATTCTTATATGGTGGTATATTAAATAATATTTTATTAAAAATAATACTAACCTTTAAGAATTTTTTCTAAAAATAAACGTTTCGTAAACAATATAAAAATTTTGTTTTTTTTCTAAAAAAATATTGTTAACACAAAACCTTACTTTTACAACATTTAAAGGACATTTTACCTCTTTTTTTATATTTAAGATAAATAAAAAAAGTAGCCTTCTTTTAACGAAGTCTACTTTAGTATTCCCTAAATATTACTAATTATTAATTTATTACTTTATTTTTTATATAACTGTCAATTCCTTTTGCAGCTTTTTTTCCGGCTCCCATAGCAAGAATTACCGTTGCAGCTCCTGTTACTGCATCACCACCTGCAAAGACCCCTTCTCTTGATGTTTTTCCTTCTTCTTCATCAGCGATAATACATTGCCACTTATTAATATCAAGTCCTTTAGTTGTTGAGCTTATTAGTGGGTTTGGTGAAGTTCCAAGAGACATTATTACAGCATCCACATCTAGAACAAACTCAGAACCTTCAACAACCACAGGTCTTCGTCTTCCTGATGAATCCGGCTCTCCTAGTTCCATTCTTACACATTTCATTCCTTTAACCCATCCATTTTCATCTTCTAAAATCTCCGTTGGATTAGTTAAAACATCAAAAATAACGCCCTCTTCCTTAGCATGATGTATTTCTTCTTTTCTTGCTGGAAGTTCATCTTCGCCCCTTCTATATACAATGTGAACTTCTGATCCTAATCTTAATGCTGTTCTTGCCGCATCCATTGCAACATTTCCACCACCAACAACAGCTATTTTAGAGGCTCTTGTTATAGGAGTATCATATTTATAATCATACGCTTTCATAAGATTACTTCTTGTTAAAAACTCATTAGCTGAAAATACACCATTAGCATTTTCACCTTTTATCCCCATAAACTTTGGAAGCCCTGCACCTGAACCTATAAATACAGCTTCAAAACCTTCCTCTTCAAATAATTCATCTATAGTTATTGTTCTTCCTACTATAACATTAGTTTCTATTTTAACACCAAGTTTTTTAACATTTTCAATTTCTGTCTTTACTACAGTTTCTTTTGGTAATCTAAACTCAGGTATTCCATATACTAAAACTCCACCTGCTTCATGCAAAGCTTCAAAAATAGTAACATCATATCCCATTTTAGCTAAATCTCCAGCACATGTAAGTCCTGCTGGCCCACTACCAACAACAGCTACTTTTTTACCATTCTTAGTAATTTCCATTTCTAATTCTATATTATTTTCTCTTATATAATCTGCTACAAACTTTTCTAACTTTCCAATTGCAACAGCTTCTCCTTTTATTCCAAGAACACACTGCCCCTCACATTGGCTCTCCTGTGGGCAAACCCTTCCACAAATTGCTGGCAACGCTGAATCTTTTGCAATAACCTGTGCTGCCCCCTTCATATCTCCCTCTTTGACTCTACCTATAAAAGTTGGAATATTTATAGATACAGGACATTTTCCAACACACTTAGGATTTTTACATGCTAAACATCTATTGGCTTCTTCAACTGCAAGGTCTAAATTATACCCCTGACATACTTCTTCAAAATTCTTTGCTCTTACTTTTGCATCTTGTTCTCTTACTTTAGTTCTATTTAATTTTAAAGCCATAATCTATTCCTCCCCACAATTTCCACATCCACCATGATGCGTGTTACCTTCAATGACTCTTAGCATTTTTCTACCCTCTTCTGTTTTATATATTTGATGCCTTCTCATAGCTTCATCAAAATTTACTAAATGACCATCGAACTCCGGTCCATCTACACACGCAAATTTAATTTTATTTCCAACAGTAACTCTACAAGCACCACACATACCTGTTCCATCTACCATAATAGGATTTAAACTTACTATTGTAGGAATTTCTAATTGTTTAGTAAGCAAACTTACAAACTTCATCATTATCATAGGTCCTATAGCTATTACTTCATCATATTTTTTCCCTTTATTCTCAACTAAATCTTTAATTATATCCGTAACTAATCCTTTAACTCCTGCTGTTCCATCATCTGTAGCAATAAAAAGATTACCTGAAACCTCTCTCATTTCATCTTCTAAAATTACCATCTCTTTAGTCTTAGCCCCAACAACAACATCTACATTAACACCATTTTGCGATAACCATTTAACTTGCGGATATACTGGTGCTGCTCCAACACCGCCTGCAATAAAAAGAAGTTTTTTACTTTTAAGCGTTTCTAAATTTTCATTTACAAACTCTGACTCTTTACCAAGAGGTCCAACAAAATCTTTAAAAGTATCACCTTCATTTAACGTTGCCATTTTTAAAGTTGATTCTCCTATTGTTTGAAAAACAATTGTAACTGTTCCTTCTTCTTTATTATAGTCACATATGGTTAGTGGAATTCTCTCCCCAACCTCATCCATTTTCACAATAACAAACTGCCCTGGTTTAGCTGCTTTAGCAACTCTTGGTGCCACTACATCCATAAGATATATATTATTTGTAAGCTCTTGTTTTCTAGCAATTTTATACACCCTAAATACCCCCTAATTTATAAATTAATAAAATTATACATTTTTTACCTTAATTTATCAATTAAATATACTATTTTTTATTAATTCATTTACTTATAAGAATATTTTTTAAATAATATCATTTTCTAAAATATTAAAAGCGATGAAACTTTTGCTTCATCGCTTTTAATATAAGTCTATAACTTTATGTTCAAATATATGTAATAAGCAGTACTCTATACTTATTTTTCTCTATAAACTCATTCTTCTAATAAAAATCTATATCCAATTTTAAAAGGTCATTTTATTAATAGATTTTTATCTAAAATTCAAATCTATATCCAATTTTAAATACAGTTTTTATTCTATCTTTTAATTGAAGTTTATCTCTAATTCTTTGAACATGCATATCTACAGTTCTTGTTTCTCCAACATAATCAAAGCCCCAAACCTTATACATTATTTGATCTCTTGATAATGCAATATTTTTATTCTTAACAAATAAAAGTAATAACTCAAATTCCTTCAAAGTTAAATCAACTATATTTCCATCTAATAAAACTGTTCTTTTATCACTGTCTATAACAATATTATCAAACTCTATTTTAGAACTACTCTTATTGTATCTTTTTGCAACCGCTTCTATTCTAGCTAAAAGCTCTATACTCTCAAATGGCTTCACTAAATAATCATCTGCTCCAAGTCTTAACCCTTTAACTTTATCTAAAACAGATTCTTTTGCAGTAATAAATATAACAGGAACTTCTTTTTCTTTTATATGACCAATAAGCTCAAAACCATCTATTTTAGGCATCATAACATCTAATAATACAAAATCTATATCATTATTATCAAAAATTTCTTTTCCTTCCTCTCCATCTCCTGCTTTAAAGACAGAATATCCAGCTATTTGCAGGTTTATTTCGATTAAATCCCTTATTGCAACATCATCTTCGACTACTAATATTTTCATAGTGCCTTTCTCCTTTCAAAATGCATCAATTTACTATATCCTTTTAGAATTACGCTTTTTATAACCTAATAAAGCTCATACACTCTACCCCATTCACTATAATACTCCTATAATATTAAAATACCAAACAAAATTATAGCAAGTAAATTTACTATAAAAAAGTACGTAAATATGTCATAAAAACTTTTATTCTTAACTAAATTCCTTTGTTTTATTGTAGCTAAGTATTTGATTTGTATAATAATTTGCAAATAGAGTATAAACATATCCATTTTCCATTATTTGCACCTCATAAACTCCATCTCTCACGAGGGAAACTCTAGAGTTCTCAGGTGTCATATTTATTCCAAAATCAAGAAGCATTGGTTCAATAACTTTTTTTGCAACATTAAAATTAAACAATATATGATTAGAATTCTTATAAATTTTCGGGCCATAATTTGCCCCTAATCCATTAATACTACCACCAACCATATTTATAGAAAAATAGTAATTAGGATTAAGCTCTCCTGGTTTTTGCCATGATATTCCCCAAATAAATTGACTTCCGTTAATATCTTCTAAAGAGTTATTTAAAATTACATTTAATACATAGCCATCATTTAAATTAACATGAAAATATTTTTCTATTAATGTTTGCGCTTCGTCAATAGCTTCTTGTCTATCAATAATCTTATTTTTATTTTTCATCAAATTATCATTTTTCAACATATTCTTTCCTTCATATAATTTATCGAATTTATACTCATTAATAAAACTATATAAGAAAATTCCTGTTAAAACAGTAATCAATATTCCGCCAATAGTAAATAACTTATATTTCATCCTTCTCACTCTACCTCAAATACTAATGTTACTTTAGTTCCTTTTCCTAATTCACTCTCTATATAAAAGCCAATATTGTTTCTCTTACAAATTTCAGTACAGATAGCTAAACCAAGACCTATATTCTTATTTGACTCTGCTCTTGATTTATCAACCATATAAAATGGTTCTTTAATTTTTTCTAAATCTTTTTTTGAAATTCCTTTACCCTCATCTATAATTTCTAAAGAATATTTATTATTTTTTAAACTTCCAATTACATTTATTGTAGTCTGCTCCTCTGAAGCCTTAATAGCATTATCTATTATATTAATAACTAAAACTTCAACAAGATCTTTATCACAAACTACTTGTGCTTCTTTCACATCATCAACAATTTTAATTTTAGCAAATTCTAGTTTATACTTTAACACGGCAATAGAATCATTAACAATTCCAGCTATAGAAATACTTCTTAAATCTATTTTTTGATTTTGTATCATTATTAATCTTATTAGCACACCACTAAGTTTTTCTAATCTTTTCCCTTGTGAATTAATATATCCTAGAGCTTTAAGCTTACTTTCTTCATTAATATTACTTTTTAAAAGTAAATCTGAATATCCAATAATAGAGGTTATAGGTGTTTTCATTTCATGAGTTAAATTATTAATAAACCTTTGTTTAGTTTCATTCAAACTTTCTAACTCATCTATATTATCTTCTATAACCTGCATCATAGAATTAAATATAAGTGCTAATTCACCAACTTCATCATCACCAATCTTATCTACTCTTCCTGAAAAATCCTTATCCTTTACTTTTTGTGCTATTTCTTTAAGCTCTTCAATAGGTCTAGTAATTCTTTTAGAAACTATATACATTCCTAGTCCTAATAAAATTATTACAATAATATTTAGCACACCAAACATCTTAAAATTATAGATTTTATCATTTTGTAAGTAATTAATATTTTCTGCCACAACTAAAGTATAAAGATTGCCCTTAATGCTCATTTTTGATGACACAAAAATATAATTATTTCCTGAAATATCTCTAAGTATAAAATGTGCTGTATTAAGCTGTGCATCTGATATTTCTGGTCTAGCACCTTCTATTTGTAAATTAGAAGTATCTAATAATACCTTGCCAGTTGAGTCTAATATTTCTATGTTTGCTATACTAGTATTTTCTTCATATATGTAATTTTTTAATAGACTCCAAAATTGTTCTGTAGAATACTCACTAAGCACCTCAGAATTTAAATAAATAGAGTTTTGTATATTTCGCTCATCATAAATAGATGATTGTATTGCTATTTGCATATTCCTATTATAAATACTTTCAATAATATATATTCCCGCTATATTAAATATGAATATAAATAATATCATAGACGATAGGAATATCTTTTTCCAAATTTTCACACTAGTCTCCTCCTTAGCTAGACTTCCCAATTTATTACCTAATCATAATTTAAATATTATGATTCCTTACTATACACCTTTTTAACTACAAACGTAAACTAAAAATTGCAAATTAATCCTAGAAACAAAAAATTCCCTATCTAAAAACAATAGGGAATCTTTGTTATTTATATTATTAAGCAGCAGATGTACTTCCACCATGCTGTTCTCTTCCAAGTTTTCTCCAAACCATTAATCCATAGATTGCGTTAACTGTGAATTGTATCCACATCATCGCTCCTGATAATGTTGAGAATGAGAATGACTCATGTTGTGTTAATGCTATTAAGTAAAGTATTATTCCAACACCGTCTCCTAAGATCCAGAAATACCATGTTTCTTTATATCTAAGTGTTGAAATTATAACAGCAAAAATTGTTACTGTAGCTGTGAATGAATCAATGTACCAAACATGGTCTCTAGGAATTGATATTCCTGCTACGCTTTGTAATATTTCTGGTAAGAAATAAGTAAATGCTGCATAAGCTATCCAAACAATTACTATACTAATAGCTATAATAACCCAGTTTTTAGCTTTTAATGACTTAACTTCTATAGTTGTTGGTGTCTCACCAGCAGCTTGTTTAGCTTCTTTTGCACTTTTACTCCATGCAAAGAAACCATAAATATTCATTGGTAACATATAAACTATATATAAAATAATTTCTGCATACATATGATTAGATATTGAAATCATTATATAAAATACTGTATTAATTACACCCCATATATAAGCTGGAACTTCTGCTCTCGCTGTATATATAGCCGCAAAAATCCCTGAAAGAGAAACTATAAGTCCTACCACCCCAAGCCATGATGTCCATGATGAGAAATCAAAAGGTGTCCCTTGTATAAATGGCATAACAAATATTAGTAAATCAAAGATTACAAATACTAAAAAGTATATTTTGTGAAATAATGAGAATTTAGAAAAAAAGTTCATTAGTACCTCCTAAAACTTATCTTTTGTCTATAAAGCAGAATTTCCGTATATTATTTTTTTAAAGAGCTTGTATCAATCGCTAATCAACTTTTAAAACCTAGATAATAACTGTTGTTAAAGGTTTACATAGCTATCTAAAAAAATATAACTCTATTAATACTTTCTACACAATATTCAAATTAATTTAATTTTATATCATATTTAGTATTTTTTCAACACCAAAACTCATAAATTTTCAGCGTTTTTTTTAACAGGTTTCTTTTTTGTAACAAAAAAGTAAGCATTTATCACAAAATTCGTGATGTTAGCTTACTTCTTAAATGTATATATTACCTTTTTTCTATTCCCGTTTTTCTAAGAATTCCTCTAAAAAATCTTTTTAAAATATTTTGATAGAAGAAAAATGCTAATAACGCACTTATTGTTCCAATTATAGCACCTACTATAACATCAGTTGGATAATGAACTAATAAGAACGGTCTTGATATCATAACTATAACCGCAAATATGTATGATAATATTCCCCATTTTTTCCCGAAGAAGTATGCAATCATAAACGCACCTACAAAAGCAGCTGATGCATGTCCTGATGGGAAAGAATATGAGCTTGGTGGTGTTCCAATAACTGAATGTAACAATTCTGGATGAGTAATAAATGGTCTAGGTTCTTTTACTATATGTTTTAATACTTCTACTATAACAAAATTTATAAATGATGCGAACCATATCATAAATCCAACTCTTCTGTATTTTTTAGTAATAAGTAATATAATCCCTATAATTAGAAATACAATACCATCTGTTCCTATTTTCGTGAAAAATAGCATTATATTATCAATTATAGGACCATGCCAAGCTTGAAATTGATTCAAGATGGCCATATTAAAACTTTCTATCATATTTTATTTCCTCCAATTTATCATTTGTACACTTTTGTATCTATGTAATATTATAATATTTTTTAGAGATTGTCCACCAACTAAAATAACATAAATATTTACGTAATTCAGGTAGAGTTTACTCTCTACCTAAATAGTTTATTTTAAAATATTATTAGCTCCATAAAAAGTAAATTATTCCTCCTTTAATCCACTACTTATATCACTCACTACAAGGAACTAAGCATAGCATATGTTCCATCTAAATTCATAAGCTCATCATGACTTCCTCTTTCTTTTATTCCGTCTTTTCCAACAACTATTATTTCATCTGAATTTTTTATAGTTGTAAGTCTATGTGCAACAACTAAAGTAGTTCTATTTTCACTTAATCTTTCTAACGCACCTTGTATTTCTTTTTCTGTTACATTGTCTAAAGCTGACGTTGCTTCATCTAAAATAAGAATCGCTGGATTTTTAAGAAAAACTCTCGAAATAGCTATTCTTTGTTTTTGCCCACCTGATAATTTTACTCCTCTTTCCCCAATAAATGTTTCATATCCATTAGGTAGCTCCATAATAAATTCATGCAAACTAGCATTCTTAGCAGCCTCTATTATTTCCTCTTCACTAGCATCAAGCTTTCCATAGGCTATATTCTCCCTAATAGTCCCTGTAAAAAGAAAAACATCCTGTTGTACTATCCCTATGTTATTTCTAAGAGATTCTAAATTAATATCTCTAATACTAACATCATCTATTTTTATATCACCACTATCAAACTCATAAAATCTAGGAATTAAATTACAAATAGTAGTTTTTCCTCCACCAGATGATCCAACTAAAGCAATCATTTTACCCGCTTCAATATCTAAATTAAAATCATTTAAAATCATGTTTTCGCCTTCATAACTAAATGATATATTTTCAAATTTAATATTCCCTTTAGGATTTATAAGATCAATGCCATTTACTGCATCTTTCTCCTCTTCACTATCAAGTATTTCTGTGAATCTTGCAAATCCACTCATACCACTTTGAAGCATTTCATTAAAATTAACTAACTTCCTTATAGGCTGTAAAAACATTTTTATATAAAGTATATATGCAGCAAAATCTCCTATAGTTATCTTTCCAATATAAGTAAAGTATCCCGCAGCTATCAAAACTATAAGTTCTAACATATCTATAAATAAAAACATTCCAGAAAAATATTCTGCCATAACCTTATATGCTTTTTCCCTAGCATTTTTAAATATTCCATTAGATACATCGAACTTCTCTATTTCATAACTTCTATTAGAAAATGATTTTGTAACTCGTACCCCTGATATACTATTTTCTACAGTAGCATTAATCTCGCCTGTTTTTTCTCTTGTCTTTTTAAAAGCTTCTGCTAATCCATTTCTTTTTTTAAACGCAAAAAATATTCCAAAAGGAATCAAGGCAAAAACTATAATAGTAAGTTCTAAATTTATGGTGCTTAAAATTCCAAATGACCCAATTATCATTACCACTGAAATAAATAAATCTTCTGGTCCATGATGTGCAAGCTCTGATATTTCTTGAAGATCATTTATTATCCTAGACATTATTACACCAGTTTTATTATCATCAAAATATTTATTAGGAAGCTTTTGTAGCTTTTTAAATAAATCTTTTCTCATATCACCTTGCATTCTTACGCCTAAAACATGCCCTTGGTATTGCATAAAATAATTAAGACCAGCTTTAAATATAAATATGACTACTAGTGTTATACCAAACACCCATAGCATACGCAAATTTTTATTTGGAATAACATCATCAATAATATTCCTCGTTAATATAGGATAAAACAAATCACAAATAGCCATTGAAAATGCTGCTATTATATCTAAGATAAATAACTTTTTATACGGTTTATAATATTTAATAAAAAACTTTAACAATTTTATACCCCCTTTTAAACTGTCTTGTTTTTTTATAATTTAGCCTCTGCTCAATACAAAAAAGATATTAAAAACTCCTCAATAAAAAGAGAAATTATAATACTCTTTTTATTTTCGTAATATAATTAGACAAACTTAAGCTAGTAATATAGAATATATTTAGATTTAAATAGATAGGAGTAAGGTGATTATCTTTGTTTACTGTAATAAAAGTTTTGGATTATAGATGTATGTATGCCGTTACAAAACTTCATAATCCTATTTTAAATTCAATTATGATATTTTTTACTACGATAGGTGATTTTGGTGCTGTTTGGCTACTACTAGCAGCTATTTTTCTATTCTTTAAAAAACTTAGAAAGGTTGGTATTTTAATCTTTTTAGGAGAACTACTAAACATTATAGTTGTTACTATACTAAAAGATACCATACAAAGACCTAGACCTTTTTTAACACTCCCTAATTATCACCCATTAATTACACCACCTACATCTTTCTCATTTCCTTCAGGACATGCATCATCTGCAATAGTTGCTGCATTAATAATTGCTTATTACCTAAAAAAATGGGCAATACCTGCGTTTACACTTGCATTTATAATAGGTTTTTCTAGAATATATGTTGGTGTGCACTACCCTTCAGATGTAATTGTAGGATTTTTAATAGGTATAATATGTGGATATCTTGTAATGTTATTTTATGAACATTTTCTTTGCAAAAAATATCATCGTATTTTGAAAAAGCTCAAAATTGAATATTAACAAAAGACAACTTACTTAAATTTTAGTAAGTTGTCTTTTTCTTATATTAAAACTAATTATTTAGCGTAGTTGTGGAATCCTCTTCCTGTTTTTCTTCCAAGCCATCCAGCTCTTACATATTTTCTTAATAAGCTATGTGCTCTATATTTGCTATCTCCTGTTTCTTTATATAAAACATCCATTATAGCAAGACAAACATCAAGTCCTATTAAATCTCCAAGAGCAAGTGGTCCCATTGGGTGAGCTGCTCCTAGTTTCATAGCTGTGTCTATATCTTCTTCAGTAGCTATTCCCTCTGCAAGTATTCCAGCAGCTTCATTTATCATTGGGATAAGTATTCTATTAACAACAAATCCTGGAGCTTCTGCAACCTCTACAGGTGTTTTACCTATAGCTTCTGATATAGCTTTAACTTTTGAGTATGTCTCTTCTGATGTTGACATACCTTTTATAACTTCTACAAGTTTCATAACTGGAGCTGGATTAAAGAAATGCATTCCTATAACTTTGTCTGGTCTGTTTGTTGCAGCTGCAACTTCTGTTATTGATAATGATGAAGTATTTGTAGCAAGAATTGTTTCTTCTTTACAAATCTCTCCAAGTTCTTTAAATATTTGTTTTTTGATTTCCATATTTTCAACAGCAGCTTCAACAACTAAATCACAATCAGCAGCCATTGTCATATCAACAGTTCCTGTTATTCTTGTAAGAATCTCTTCTTTAACCTCTTCTGTCATTTTCTCCTTAGCAACAAGTCTTGATAAACTCTTATTTATTCCTGCGATCCCTTTATCAACAAACTCTTGCTTTATATCTCTAACTATAACTTCATGACCCTTTTGTGCGAAAGCTTGAACAATTCCAGCTCCCATAGTTCCTGCACCAAGTACAAAAATCTTTTCCATATTAAAACTCCCCCATTCTACCCTTTTTAAATTTAGAGGAACTTTCCCCAAAGTTCCTCAAAGCACAAATATATTGTTACTAATTCTCTTCTATACCATTAAAATTGAAAGACCTTCACAATTTTATTCTTCTTCTTTTATTTTCTTAAATTGCCCTATAAACTCTGGAAGAACCTTAGCTACATCACCAACGATAGCATAATCAGCCACCTTCATTATTGGAGCTGTTTCATCCTTATTTATAGCTATTATCATATCTGACTCTTGCATTCCTGCAACGTGTTGTATAGCTCCTGATATTCCACAAGCTATATATATATTAGGTCTAACAGTTTTTCCTGTTTGCCCTACTTGATATTCTTTGTCTACCCAACCTTTTTCTATAGCTGCTCTTGATGCTGCAATTGCTCCACCTAGCTCATCAGCTAAAGCTTTAAGAAGTTCAAAATTTTCTTTTGATCCAACTCCTCTACCACCTGCAACTAGAACATTAGCTTCTGATATATCTACTATATCTTTGTTTTCCTTAACTATTTCAATAACTTTAGTTCTGATATCACTGTCTACTAAAGATACTTCTATTACCTCAACTGTAAAGTTCTTGTTATCAGCTGGTAATTTTGAGAAAACTCCTGGTCTAATTGTAGCCATTTGAGGTCTGTGATCTGGACATGCTATAGTAGCCATTAAGTTACCACCAAATGCTGGTCTTGTAGCAAGAAGATCTCCTCTTTCAACATCAACATCTAATATAGTACAATCAGCTGTTAATCCTGTTGACAATCTAGCTGCAACTCTTGGGCCTAAATCTCTCCCTACAAATGTTGCACCTATAAATAATATTCCTGGCTTTCTACTACTTGCAACTTCACAAATTGCTTTTGTATAACCATCTGTTGTATAGTTCTTAAGCAACGGACTATTTACAACTAAAACTTCATCAGCACCATGTGCACCTAAAGTATTAGCAAGAGAATCTACTCCTTCCCCTAAAACTAAAGCTGTCAGTTTAACTCCTAATTTATCCGCAAGTTTTCTACCTTCTCCTAAGATTTCAAGAGAAACTTTTTGAAGCTCTCCTTCTCTTTGTTCAGCAAAAACCCAAACTCCATTATAATCTGCTAAATTCATAACTCAATACCTCCCTAACTCTTAGATATAGTGCTTTTCTTTTAATTTTGATAAAACATATGAAACTGCTTCATCAGCTGTTTTGTTATTAACTAATTCACCAGCACCCTTAGCTTCTTTAGTCATTGACTTCTTAACCTTAGTTGGTGAACCTTTTAATCCTAGTTCAGCCTTTTCAACATCTATATCATCTGCTGTCCATACTGTTATTTCTTTTTGTGCTGTAGCAAAAATATGTGCAACATTCATGTATCTTGGTTCATTTAACTCTTTTATTGCTGTTAAAAGAACTTTACCTTCAACTTTGATAAGCTCATATCCATCTTCTAATGCTCTGTTGATTAAAAGACCATCTTCTTTAACTTCAACACCTTGAACATAAGTAACTTGTGGTATATCTAAATGCTCTGCTATTTCTGGTCCAACTTGTGCTGTATCTCCATCAATAGCTTGTCTTCCTGCAAAAACTATATCATATTCAAGCTTTTTTAAAGCTCCTGCTAAAGCTTTTGATGTAGCAAGTGTATCTGCACCTGCAAAAGCTCTATCTGTAATAAGAACAGCTTCATCTGCTCCCATACATAAAGCTTCTCTTAAAGCATCTTTAGCTTGTGGTGGTCCCATACTTAAAACAGTAACAGTTGCACCATTATTTTCTTTTAATTGTAAAGCTGCTTCTAAGGCATGCTTATCTTCTGGATTTATGATTGATGGTACTCCATCTCTTATTAATGTACCTTTTACTGGATCTATCTTAACAGCTGTAGTATCTGGTACTTGCTTTAAACAAACTACTATATTCATTTTCAAAGTCCCCCTCTAAATTATCTTAAAATGCTACCAGCGATAACCATTTTTTGAACTTCTGAAGTTCCTTCATAGATCTCTGTTATCTTAGCATCTCTCATCATTCTCTCTACTGGATATTCTTTTGTATATCCATATCCACCAAAGATTTGAACTGCTTTAGTTGTTACATCCATAGCAACTTCAGCTGCAAATAATTTAGCTCTAGCAGCCTCTACTGAATATGGCTTTCCAGCTTCTTTTAAACAAGCAGCCTTATAAACAAGATTCTTAGCAGCCTCTACTTTAGTATCCATCTCTGCTATCATCCATTGTAATCCTTGGAATGCAGCAAGTGGTCTATTAAACTGCTTTCTTTCTTTCATATAATTAACAGCTTCTTCTAAAGCCCCCTCAGCTATACCTAATGCTTGAGCAGCTATTCCTATTCTCCCTCCATCAAGAGTTTTCATAGCAATTCCGAAACCTTTTCCTTCTTTACCAATTAGGTTTTCTTTAGGAACTATACAATTTTCCATGATAAGTTCTGTTGTTGAAGAAGCTCTAATACCAAGCTTGTCTTCTTTCTTACCAATTGAAAACCCTTCAAATGCTTTCTCAACTATAAATGCTGATATTCCTCTAGTTCCTTGTGATTTATCAGTCATAGCAAAAACAATAAATGTTTCAGCAACTCCACCATTAGTTATAAATATCTTACTTCCATTAAGGATATAATTATCCCCATCTAACTTAGCAGTTGTTTGTTGACCTGCTGCATCAGTACCTGCATTTGGCTCTGTAAGTCCAAAAGCTCCTACTTTTTCCCCTTTTGCAAGTGGTGTTAAGTATTTAGCTTTTTGTGCTGGTGTTCCAAACTGGTCTATTAATGACGCACAAAGTGATGTATGTGCTGAAAGGATAACTCCTGTTGTTCCACATACTTTTGAAAGTTCTTCAACAGCTATGATGTATGATAAAGTATCTCCACCAGCCCCTCCAAACTCAGTTTTAAATGGAATTCCCATCATTCCAAGTTCAGCCATTTTTTTTACGTTTTCCATAGGAAATCTTTCTGTTTCGTCTATTTCTGCAGCTATTGGTTTAACCTCATTTATAGCAAACTCTCTAACCATTTGTCTTACTAACTCTTGCTCTCTAGTTAATTGAAAATTCATGTAATGTAACCTCCCCATTTTTAAATCCAATATTTTAACCCTTAGGTGTTATTGATTCTTAAAGTTCTTTTCTCTTCTTTCTATAAAGGCTGTCATACCTTCTTTTTGGTCTTCAGTTGTAAAGCACTTACCAAAATCCTCAGCTTCGATAACTATTGCCTCATCTATATCAACTTGAGTTCCTCTATTAATTGCATCCTTACATAATTTAATAGCTATTGGTGCATTTATAGCTATGCTCTTAGCCATTGCCATTGCTTCATCTACTAAACTTTCAGGTGTTACTACCTTATTTACTAAACCTATTCTTAAAGCTTCATCAGCCTTAACAATTCTTCCTGTATATATTAATTCTTTAGCTATTCCTGTTCCAACTATTCTTGGAAGTCTTTGAGTTCCCCCAAATCCTGGAGTAATTCCAAGCCCTGCTTCTGGCTGTGCAAACTTAGCCTTTTCACTTGCAATTCTAATATCACAAGCCATAGCAAGTTCACATCCTCCACCTAAGGCAAATCCTGAAATAGCTGCTATAACTGGCTTATCTAAATTCTCTAATCTTCTAAATACTTTATTACCTAATAATCCGAAATTCTTTCCTTCTTCTTCATTAAGATCCTTCATTTCAGATATATCTGCTCCAGCAACAAAAGATTTATCACCAGCACCCTTTAAAATAACAGCATAAACACTTTTATCCCCTTCAAGTGCTTCTACTACCTCATTTAAGTCATTTAAAGTCTCTGAGTTTAATGCATTTAATGCTTTAGGTCTATTAATTGTTACTACAGCAATATTGCCTTCTTTTTCAAGAAGAACATTTTTTGATTCCATTCGTCTAATTCCCCCTCAATACCCTTTAATGAATAGTATCTTGTTATAAACTTAACAAAATACAAAAAAATAATTGAAGTTCTTTCAAACTTCAATTAAATTATAATGTATATTTATTCCATTATCAACACATTTTTGGAACACATAGAAAAATTATCCATTTGTTTACTTTTTATCTTTTTCATTAAGTAAATATATTAAAGTTAACATACTTTCACTTAAGTGAACATTCTCCACAATAACGTCATCTGGCACTTCTAAATCTAAAGGAGCAAAATTCCAAATAGCTTTTATTCCTTTATCTATTAATCTATTAGCAACTCTTTGAGCGTTTACTTTTGGTACACAGATAACACCTACATCAATACTATTTTCTTCTAAAAATCCTTCTAACTCATCTATATCTTTTATTTCTATATCCCTAATTTGTATTCCTAGAAGCTTTGGATTAGCGTCAAAAATTCCTTCTACAATAAATCCTAATTTCCCAAACTGATTATAGTTAGCAATTGCTTGACCTATATTTCCAGCTCCTATAATCACTAATTTATAGGCTCTATCTAAGCCTAATATATTACTAATTTCATTATATAAAGCTTTTACATTATACCCGTATCCTTGTTGACCAAAATCTCCAAAGCAGTTTAAATCTTGACGTATTTGTGAAGCTGTAAAACCAATCTTTTCGCTTAATTCCTTAGATGATATTCTATCTACGTCATTATCCATGAGTTCCCTTAAATATCTGTGATACTTTGGTAATCTTTTGATAACTGCCATAGATATAGATTTTCTTTTTTCCATTTATTTCACCTTCTCTTATTTAAGCTTGTTAAATATATAACACACATTATATATTATCACATATATAATTTATTTATCTATATTTTAACAAAATTTTCAACTTTTTTTATTTTTTATTTGTCTGTATAACTAATATAAACAATAACTATTTCTATTTTATATGTACATATTTCAAAAATCTAATCCAAACATCTGTATTAAATTATATCATCTGAAAATAAAGATGTTATCAACTTTTTTGAAATTTATTAATTTAATTTAAAAAACGCAAAATATATAAAAAACTATTATATATAGAAAATGAGGCTTATACAAGACATCTAGGAGTCATGTATAAGCCTCATTAAGATAAACAGTATAACGTATACCCTCTACCTGAACGTATTCTTATGATATAAGTATATTAACATTTTGTTAAATTGTCAATATCAATTCGTCATTTTTCTACATTTCATTTTGTGGTAAATACTAGTTTTTAAAGGAATTATTTCTTAATTTTCAAAACTCTCATAGAATTTAACACTGCAAGGATTGCAACTCCTACATCTGCAAAAACAGCTTCCCACATAGTAGCTTCTCCACCAGCAGCTAAAATAAGAACAATTACTTTTATTCCTAATGCAAAAACAATATTTTGCCATACTATTTTTCTAGTTCTTTTAGCTATTTTTATAGCCTCTTCTATTTTACTTGGTTCATCTTGCATGATAACAACATCTGCTGCTTCTATAGCTGCATCTGATCCTACACCACCCATAGCAATACCTATATCAGCTCTTGCTAAAACAGGGGCATCATTTATTCCATCACCGACAAACACTACATTATCTTTTTCATGTTTTTTATTCATTAAGACTTCTAATTTTTCAACTTTATTTTGTGGTAATAACTCTGCATGTACTTCATCAAGTCCAAGTTCTTTAGCAACAGCTTCTCCAACTTTTTTGTTATCACCTGTTAACATAACAGTTTTAATACCTAATTTTTTAAGTCTAGAAATAGCTTCTTTAGAATCACTTTTAATTTTATCTCCAATTAAAATGCTACCTATATATACTTTATTCACAGCAAAATGAATTATTGTTCCTATTCCTTGAACTTCATTAAATTCAATATTATTTTCATTCATTAACTTAGAATTTCCTGCTAACACTGCTTCCCCATCAAGGTTTAAAGAAATACCTCTTCCTGCAATCTCTGTATATTCATTGATTGCATCTTTTCTAACAGTTCCTTTAAATTTATTTAAAACTGATTTAGCAATAGGGTGATTAGAGAAATATTCACTATGTGCTGCTATATTTAATAACTCATCTTCTGTCATATTTATAGGATTAATAGCTAATACTTCAAATTTACCTTCTGTTAATGTTCCTGTTTTATCAAATACTACTGTTTTAACACTATTTAATGCTTCTAAGTAGTTTCCACCTTTTATAAGTACACCGTTTTTAGATGCAGCTCCTATTCCACCAAAGAATCCTAGAGGAATTGAAACAACCAATGCACAAGGACAAGAAACAACTAAAAATACTAGAGCTCTTTCTACCCAATCCTTAAAAGTAGCACCTTGTAATACAAGAGGTGGTACTATAGCAAGGAATGCTGCTATACCAACAACTGCTGGTGTGTAGTATCTTGAAAATTTAGTAACAAACTTCTCTGTTGGAGCTTTTTTATTACCTGCATTTTCTACAAGTTCTAAAATCTTAGCAAGTGTTGATTCTTTAAAATCATTGATAACTTTAAGTTTAATAACACCATTTAAGTTAATACATCCAGCTAAAACTTCATCTGAATTTTTTATACTTCTTGGAACAGATTCACCAGTTAACGCTGATGTATCAATACTTCCTGAACCTTCAATAACTATACCATCAAGAGGTATTCTTTCTCCTGGTCTAACACTGATTATCTCACCAACTTTTACACCATATGGAGAAACAGTTTTTTCTTCATCATTTCTAATAACTCTAGCAAAGTCTGGTTTTATGTCCATAAGAGATGATATTGATTGTCTTGAATTGTTAACTGCGTAACTTTGGAACATTTCTCCTATTTCATAGAACATAATAACAGCAACTGCTTCTGGATGTTCTCCTATAAGAAAAGCTCCTATACTAGCAATGGTCATAAGGAAGTTTTCATCAAAAATATTTTTCGCTCTTGTAATATTTTTAATAGCCTTCCAAACTGTTGGGTATCCAAGTACTATATAACTTACAATAAATATTCCATCACCGACTACGGGCTCTATTCCTTTATAGCTCATAACCTGTGCAATTATAAATAAAATAACTCCAATAGCAAATCTAACTATATTATATGTTGTTAAGTTTGATTCAACTTTTACTTTCTTCTCTTTTATTGCTTCTACATCAATTTCTTCTTCATAATTTTCTTCTACTGTATCTAAGACCTTAACATCAGGTTCTAATTTAAATACAATATCTCTAATTTCTTGTTTTACCTTATCAACTTTTGAAGAATCAGTTACATCAACTACTAAAGATTTAACAGCAAAATTTAGTGTTGCTGATTTAACATCACCTAACGCATTAGTTTTTTCTTCTATTTTCCCTGCGCATCCTGCACAGTCTAAATCTCTAAGTTCTAATTTAAAGTTAGTGCTTGATCCTTCTTTTTCGTATCTTACACCAACATCTGGCTCTAATTTAAATACAATATCTTTAACCTTTTGATAAACCGCATCATCTTCATTAGCATTGTTTAAATCTACAACCATTACCTTAGTAGAAAAGTTTAACACAGCTTCCTTAACCTCTGGCAACTTGTTAGTTTTTTCTTCTATCTTACCTGCACACCCTGCACAGTTTAAATCATCTAAGAAAATTTTCATTTCACTACTAACAGAACATGTCCCATCAGAACATACGCTTGTACTGTTTTCTGGAACAGCAGTTTCCTTAACAACTACGTCTGGTTCTAATTTCCTAACAATTTCTTTAATATCACCTACTACTTTAGACTCAGTTTTCTTATCACCTAGTGTAAAAACAAGTGCCTTTGTAGTGAAATTTAATGTTGCCTCTTTAACTTCTGGCAACTTATTAGTTTTCTCTTCTATTTTTCCTGCACATCCTGCACAGTTAAGCCCTTCTAAATAAAGCTTAACCTCACTCATCTTAATTACCTCCTAACTCTGTAATGTGATTTAATCCTTGATCAAATATCTGCTTAACATGCATATCATCTAACGAATAATATACAACTTTTCCATCTCTTCTAAATTTAACAAGTCTTGCATTCTTTAAGACTCTTAACTGATGTGATACTGCTGATTGGCTCATTCCAAGTGTTGTTGCTATATCACATACACACATTTCAGCTTCGAATAAAGAACATAAAATTTTTATTCTTGTGCTATCTCCAAATACTTTGAATAATTCTGCTAAATCATATAAAGTTTCCTCAGCAGGTAACTTTGACTTAACATTTGAAACTACATCTTTATGAATAGTATTATCTTCGCATTTTTCTAAACAAACATTTTTAGTATCTTTATCCATTTCTTCTTCCTCCATTTATTATATGAATGATTATTCATATGTTCATACTTTCATTATATGCAATTAACCATAATTGGTCAATCTTTTTTCAAAAATTTATAAAAAAAAAGATAGGGTTTACCTATCTTTTATAAGAATATTTTTTATTATCAACTCTATTAAAGTCAATACTACTATTAAATTTAATTGAATCAACTATATAATGTATAACACTAGCACAAACATATGTTGCAAACATAAGGTCATTCTCATATGAATTTGCCTTTTTGTACATTCTATGATTCTTTAAAATAAACTCGGTTATATTATAATAACCAAAAACCTTTGTACTATCACTTGGTAAATTAAAAGTTTTAGCATAAGCAGCCAGCTCTTTTTCATACTTAACATGCTTATTCATACTGTGCTTAAACTCCCACCTTTCACTATGTGGTATACAGAAAAAATCACATAGAAAGTGACATATAACTCCTAATTCTTGACTGAATCTTATAGTTGCAGTGCTTTTATTAAGTTCATTATCTGATAAAGAACTAAGGGCTTTAATCTTATCAATTACCATAGTAAAAGATTCATCCATATAGTGTTTCTTTAATTTGTATTTAGATACCATATCAGGCTTAATATTACCATAGAGAAAATTATTATAACTAATTAAATCTTGCTCTATTCCACCTAAGTTATAATATAAATGCCTAGCTATCGCAAGGTGTGTATTAGCCATCATATTGCTACATCTCCACTCTTTTTAAATTAAAACCCTATATACTAATAGATATAATTTTGTACATTAGAACATAACTCTATGTTTATTTTATCATCCTTTAATGTTTTCTTATAAGAACATAAAAATTCATTAAGCTCTACATCACCTAAATTTATATCTTTAGGGCTTTTTATAAATACAGTATTCCCCTCTAACATTATTTCTATATCATTAACATCATTTTTTATTTTATACGTAGTTAAACTTCTTTTATTTAGTCTATTTTTATACTTTTCTTCAAAGCTCATAACTTTTCTTAAATCTTCATAACTTTCTTTAAATTGACCATTGGTATTAGCAAAACTATTCATAGCATTTGGACCTTTTAGATCTTCTGGGTTCATTCCCATTTCTCTAGCAACATCATCCATAGTTACACCATATCTTCCTAACATCTCTTCTTGTATCTTTAATAATTTATCTTGTGATACATTATTCTCTTGCATATAAGAAGTTACTTCTTGTGTAAGCTGCATCATGTTCATTTTTCCCTCAGCCATTTTATAATAAAGATCATATATATAAGCTTCAAATTTATCCACATCTTTGTCTCTTACTTTATTTTGTATTTTACTAAAATCGACTATTTTATCATCCATTTAAGACGCCTCCTATCTAAACCGAGAATTGTATTTAATACTATTTTATCACATATTATATCCTAACCTAAATTATTTACTAAAATTATTTTAAAGATTCATTTAAAACAAACTTTATTTGTAAAACTAATTATTAATAGTATAGTAAAAAAATAATATTTATAAAGAAAAACCCTATAGGATAAACTGTTATTACTAGTCTACTCTATAGGGTATATTTTAATTACTTTAAATTTAATAAAGCTTTGTATATTCTAAAATTTAGTTATAAGAATTATTTGTGTTTATCTTCTTTTTCCATTTGCTTTTCTAATTTTTTAGCAAATTTTTCTGAATCTTTTTCTTCTTCTTTTCTTTCCTTATCTTCTTCTTTGAAAAGTTTTTTAGTGAATTTTTCTGCATGTTTTTCTTCTTTGTCATATTGCTTTTCTGCATCTTTTATAGCATCCATAGCTAACTGCCCTTCATGCTTTTCTATTTTTGCTTCTTCTTTAATCTCTTTTTTAATTTCATGTTTAATTTCTTCTTCTTTAATTTTTTCTCTTATGTTCATAATATTCAGCTCCTCATATCTTTGTGGCTTTAATATATCATAACCTTACAAAACTTAGCAATAATTAGCCTGATTATGTATATATTTTATAAGTATATTGTATTTATTTTAATTTTATTTTTAATATTTTTAGACCTCTTCAACTTGATTTAAGTTAAATATTAATAACTTATTTAATCTTCTAAATTATTTTAACCATTAAGCTTTATATAATACTGTTATTTTATTCCTAACAAAAGAAAAAGAGCCATAACGGCTCTTTTCTTTCTCCTACAAGTAATCTTTAAACTCTTTGTTTTCACTTATTTTGCCTAACAGATGCTTTATTTCTTGATCCTTGTTTTTATCCATAATAAGAAGTACGTCTCCTGTATCAACTATTACAAGATCTTTTAATCCAAATCCTATGACTAATCTTTTACTACCAAAAACACAGCAATTTTCTGATTCATCAAGATATACTTTTTCACTAACTGCATTAGTTTCTTTTTGCTCTAAAAATCTGCTTAGAGCTGAAAAGCTTCCTATATCATCCCATGAGAAATCACATTTTACAACACTTGCTCTTCTTGTTTTTTGCATAACGCCAAAGTCTATAGATATTCCATCAACTAATGAATATTGTTTTTTTATGACCTCTTCTTCATCTTCTTCACCTATATGGCGATATATTTCACTTAAACAACGTCCAAGTTGAGGTATATATTTATTTATTTCTCTTACTATAGTATCTGCTCTCATAACAAACATACCGCTATTCCATAAATAAGTTCCTTTTAATATAAAGTCTTTAGCTACTTCAAGATTGGGCTTTTCAGTAAATCTAGCTACTTTATAACTAGGTATTACTCCACTAATTCTATCTCCCATTTCTATATATCCATAGCCTGTTTCTGGTCTTGTAGGTTCTATTCCAATCGTTACTATTCCATTCTTTTTGTCAGCAATATCAACTGCTTGCTTTAAAGTATCAATATAATTTTTATTATTTTCAATATAATGGTCTGAAGGTAACACTACCATGACTGCATCCTTATCTTTTTTTAATAATTTCATTGCAGCAAGACCAATACATGTTGCAGTTTCTTTATTCTCAGGTTCAATGAAAATATTCTCAGGATTTAAATTAGGTAATTCTAACTTTAATCTGTTTTCATAATCCTTATTGGTAATAACGTATATATTCTCATCAGGAATAAGGGGACTTATTCTGTCCACAGTATTAACCAAAAAACTCTTATCATTTACAACCTTCAGGAACTGCTTTGGCTCAGTGCCTCTTGAAAGAGGATATAACCTTGTTCCTTTTCCACCTGCTAAAATTAATGAATAAAGCACTTGTGCCTTCAACTCCATGAAATGCTTATACTGTATTCTATGAGGTATAAAATTACTATGTGATACATTTTCTATAAATTAAGTAAAAATTCTTAACATAAGTTAATTTAAAAAAACTGCCACTACTTTTCGTAGTGACAGCTTCTTTAATATTTATTTCTAACAACTATAAAATTCGCTTTATCAGCTCTATGCATATCTTTTGAATATTCAAAAATTTGACCATTATCAAGATATACTGTAGATTCATTTGTAAGAAGCGGAGCTCCTTTTGGGCACTCTAATAATTCTGCTTCTTCACCTGTCGCTCCTCTTGCTCTTATATCATCCGTTGATTGCTGTATTCTATAGCCTAAATCATTTTCTATATAGCTATATATCGAAGATTTTATAATCCTCTCATTTAGACCTTTTACATACTTCTCTAAAAAGAAACTTTTCTCTAATACAAATGGCTCACCATTTACTATTCTAAGTCTTTCAACATAGTAAATCATTTCCCCTATTTTGCAATAAAGTTTATTAGCTAAATCCTTATCTGCTAATAACACTTCAAATTTAATCATCTTACTTTCAATCTTCTTACCATTAAGATATTGCGTAAGTCCAAAAGTCTTAGTATTACCAGAATAACTCTTTCTACTAACATCTCTTTTAACATAGTTACCACTACCTTGGATTCTGTATAACCATCCATGTTCTATAAGCTTCTCTAATGCCTTTCTTATTGTCATTCTACTAACAGAATATTGTTCGCACAATTGCATTTCTGTTGGAAGTTTATCACCTTCCTTATAAACCCCTTTATGAATCTTTCTTTCTAAATCAGAAGCTATCTTTAAAGCCTTTGACATATAATTACCCCCACTAATTCCTAAAATTTACCCTTTAATATAATTGTATAGTCATTTTTTTACATTGTCTATTAAAAACCACTATTTTTTATCAATTTTTTGGTTTTTTTGTTATTTTAAGGTCTATTTTTTATTTTAACTCTATAAACCAATGGTTATTTTGGAAATTTTATACACATAGTTACATTATTTTCTTAGCAAGTGACAATTTCTCTTTAAAAGGTGCATATCTTATAGGTATATCTAGCCAAGTCCCTCGTTCTAAAACAGATTTTTTATTTGAAAAAGTAAGGAAACTTTCTTTACCATGATATGCTCCCATACCACTAGTCCCTACTCCCCCAAAAGGTAAATATGATGAAGATACATGCATTACAGTATCATTTAAAGTCACACCACCTGATGAAGTATATTTAAGTATATACTTAAGCTTTTGGCTATTTTGTGAAAAATAATATAAAGCTAAAGGTTTATCCTTTGAATTAATTTCATCTACAATCTCTTCAAGTCTTTCAAATTCTATAATAGGCATTATAGGTCCAAAAATTTCACCTTGCATTACATCATCTCTAAACGTAACATTATCTAAAACCGTTGGTTCTATATATAAATCATCTCTGTCAAAATTACCACCATAATAAATTTTTTCTTTATCTATATAAGAACATACTCTATCAAATTCTCTATCATTAACCATTCTTACATAATCAGGAGAAGCTTTAGCATCATCCCCAAACTGTCTAATAATCTCACTCTTTAAAGCCTCTAAAAATTGTCCCTTAATCTTTTTATGCACATAAATATAATCTGGAGCTACGCATGTTTGACCTGCATTTAAAAGTTTTCCCCACACTATCCTTCTAGCTGCAAGAGCAATCTTAGCATCTTCATCAACTATACAAGGACTTTTCCCTCCAAGTTCTAAAGTAACAGGAGTTAGATGTTCTGATGCTGCCTTCATAATAATCTTTCCAACCTTAATACTTCCTGTGAAAAATATATAGTCATACTTAAAACTTAAAATCTCTTCCATTACAGCCTTCCCGCCTTCTGGATTAATGTATGCTATATACTTTTCATCAAAAGCTTCTTCTATTATTTCTCTAATAATATTTGATGTTGCCATTGTTGATTCTGAAGGTTTTATCATAGCTGTATTCCCAGCTGCCATTGCTCCTACTAATGGCGATAAATTAAGTTGAAATGGATAATTAAACGGTCCTATAACTAAAACACAACCAAATGGTTCATGTATTATGTAACTTTTTGCAGGAAATGTTGTAATAGGACTTTTAACCCTTACCTTTTTGCTCCATTTCCTTAAATGTTTTATAGCTAAATTTATTTCTTCATAAACTAGAGAAATTTCAGTTACATACCCCTCAAATCTTGATTTCCTTAAATCTGAGTTTAATGCTTCTAAAACTTTTTCTTCTTTATTTTTTATTATATTTTTTAATTTTTTTAACTGCTCTATTCTAAAGTCTAAATTTAAAGTAGCACCAGTATTATAAAAAGATTTTTGTTTTTCAAAAACTTCTTTGTTTGAAAACAAAACTCTCACCTCATTTCCATAAAATTAGATTTTCTATCTTTCTAAGATAATTATAGCATTAGTGCCATATTTAAGTATGTCATAAATATTTAATCACTCTAAACAAATAGTAAATTCAGGAGAATAATATCTATCTCCTGAATTTTCATTTATAATGATTTTTCCATTTAAATATCCCTAATACTACTTTCTTCTAAAACTAGAAGGTAAAAGACATACTTTCTTTAAGAGCACAAAATTTAATACATAGATAAATCTTTATCTTTCTTTAGTTATAATAAATCTATATTATCTAAATTTTTGATTTTATAAGCATGTACCCCTACTACATATAAATCTAAAGGCTTTAATCATTATTTAAATAAAACAAGTTTAACATTTGACTCAATGTTTTCCTTTGGAATATTAAAATATATTATCCCAGAAGCATATGGTGCTATCTGATATACCTGAAATACTACAACTAATCCATCACTTGTTATATAAAAATCTTGGTCTTCTTTTATTCCTTTAAATCCATCATTCCCAGAGAAATATAAATCTTTATTCTTATTTATATCTTTCTTTATTTCAGTATTTAAAAAAGTCTTATAATCAAATCCATCTTTAAACAAATCTCCTAAAGTTAATTTTTCACCCGTTTGAGAATTATAATTATAAGTCAGTATTGTTGGGACTCCATGAGCACCACCTAAGTAAACATAATTATCAATTGTAAGGCTAAGAATTCCATTAGAATTATATGGGACCTTAAAATCACTCTTTACAATATACTGCTTATCAAATTGATCTGACTCAGCTTCACTCTTAAGCTTATTAACCCATCCTAAAGTAACTCCATTAATATCATCAAAAATCTTTAGTACCTTTTGGTCTGTTGAATCAACAGTTGGATAATTTACACTTACATCTATATTATTATCTTTTTCCACTAAACTTTTAGGTTTAATATTTAAACCACTAGGAGTTGCCATAGCAAAAATATTAGTAGTTAACAAAAAGAAACCTAAACAAAATAATATCTTTTTCATCAAAATTCGCTCTCCTCTCAAAAATAAATTTCTAAGAATAGTATTTGTATTTAAGCTGTAATTATGTTAATTACTAATATAGAAATTTTCTTAAACAAAAAAAGTTATCCACATCACCTGTGGATAATGTGGATAACTTCCATTTTTTTGTATTTTTTTTAAAATTAAACTTTATTTTTTCACTATAACTGTGGATAACTTTTATTTTTCTTATAATTATCTATTAATTTTTGACCGGTCTTATAATTTCTTGTGTACCATTATTATTAATAACTAGTCTAAAATAGTTACCTTTTTTCAAATTATCACTATACTGACTTTCTACATATTTCGCAGTTTTAGGAATTTGACCTAAGTTAAAGTCGTCTCCTGTCACAGCAATATTTATAATGGAATTATCTGGTATCATTCCATTTTTATCTGCATACTTTAACACTTTTAGTAAAGCATCATCTAAAGAATCATGTTTAATATTCTCTTTTTCTAATAGTTCTTTTCCCTTTTCTGTAGGCGATGCTGTATAAACTACTTTTGAAAATGAATTAATTTCTAAACTTATTTCCGAAGTTGTTTTAATAACAATATCATGTTTTTCTTTATTATAAATTCCTAATAAAACACAAGCAATAATCCCTAAAGTAATAAAAGTACCAAAAATAACTTTTGTTGTATTGCTAATCAACTTATATTTCTGGCTTAAAATATCATCACCTATTTTGCACTTAGTATACTTAACGTTTACTAAAAGCCCTTGTCTTGTAAGAATGTATATACTTTTTCCCATATTAGAAATTTCAATTGCTATGCCCTTAAATACTCCATTATTGTTACTATTATCAACTACTGTTCTTAACTTTGCTTTAGATTTTGTATCATCATTAAACCTAATATTTAAATACTTGATAATTTCTTTAAACTCATCATCCATAAATAATATTATATAAAGTCTAAGATGATCCATATATTCCTCTATTAGCTTTAATTTTAAATTTGTAGTAACTCCTATATCAACTTTTGGTAATACCTTAGTGGATTTAAATTTATTCAAAATATCATCTGTCGAGACAACAAATCTAGCTATATTAAGCAAATGATTTCTTATGTTTTCACTAGGTATGTTTCTTGAAGCACCTACTAAACTTATATTATATTTTTCTATGTATTTTCTTAAAAGTTTTACTTCCTTTTTGATTAAAAGAGGATCAACTTGTCTATTATATTTTCTTTTACTCGTAAAATAACATTGATCTTTGTAATCAGAAAAACCCCCCATATTTCCTCCTTACACACTTCAAATTCCTTAATTATCCAATAAATATAATTATATCATGATTTTTCAATAATATGTATGAATGTTATCTAAACTTATTATCCTATTTACTCTTTTAAAAAAATTTTATCTAGTATACGATTCTTTCACTTTCGACTATATGTTACAATATAAACAAATAAAAGCAAAGGAGCGTTAAATATGAGAATTGGCATGGGCTATGATGTTCATAAACTTGTTGAAAATAGAGATTTAATAATCGGAGGTGTTAAAATCCCATTTGAAAAGGGACTTCTTGGTCACTCTGATGCTGATGTATTGCTTCATGCAATTTCTGACTCATTACTTGGTGCTGCTGCACTTGGAGATATAGGAAAACACTTCCCAGATACAGACGAAAAATATAAAGGAGCTGATAGTTTATTTCTTCTACAAGAAGTAGGAAAACTTGTCACTTCTAAAGGGTACTCAATAGGAAATATAGATGCTACAATAATAGCTCAAAAACCTAAAATGCTTCCACATATTGAAAACATGAGAAAAAATATTGCCAATGTTTTAAATATAGAAGTAAATCAAATTAATGTAAAAGCTACTACTGAAGAAGGACTTGGATTTACAGGTTCTCTTGAAGGAATCTCTGCACAAAGCATAGCGTTATTAAATTAAAAAACAAGGGAGTGTATGAATATAGAATTATCTATCCATACAATCCCTTGTCTTATTTTCATCTCATATTTATTACTTTTATGATTGTGTCTTTTATACATACTAGATACAAAAATATATACTCTAAATATCTCTATTATTTAAACTTTTATCTAAATTAAATCTATATTTAGACTACTTCTATATTTTCTGTTTCAACTTCTATAACACTAGTATCAGTAACTTCTTGCTTCTTTGATCTAAAGAAAGCTATAAAGATTATTGCACTTATCCCCATTAAGTATGGATAAAATAAATATTTCATTATTTCAAACGGTGCAAGTCCTGCAAGTGATGCAGCTGTTAATAACTGCGCTCCATATGGTATTACTCCTTGGAAGGCACATGAAAACATGTCTAATATTCCTGCTATTCTTCTTGGCTCAAGATTATATTTATCTGAAATATTTTTTGCAATTGGCCCAACAGTCACAATCGCAATTGTATTGTTTGCAGTAGCAATATCAACTAAGCTAACTAAAGCTCCTATTCCAAATTCAGCTCCTCTTTTACCCTTTATTCTACTTGCTACAGTTTCTAAGATAAAATCTATTCCACCATTAACTTTTATAAGTTCCACTATTCCGCCTATTATAAGAGAAATTATTATAAGTTCACTCATTCCTCCTATCCCTGCTGAAATAGAATCAAATAATGTTTGTATAGTTAATGACCCTGTTGCAAATCCTATGATTGCTGCAAGCCCTATCCCACCTGATAAAACTAAAACAACATTTAATCCAGCTAAAGCGGCAACTAATATAGCTAAATATGGTATTACTTTTATTAAACTATATTCATATACAGCTCCTGAAACATCTGCTCCTCTACCTAGAAAAACATATATTATAATTGCTATTATAGCCGCTGGTAAAACTACTTTAAAATTTGTTTTGAATTTTTCATTCATTTCACAACCTTGAGTTTTTGTAGCTGCTATTGTTGTGTCAGAAATCATTGAAAGATTATCTCCAAACATAGCCCCCCCAACAACAGCTCCAACAATAAGTGGAAGTGCTATTCCTGCTTTCTCAGAAATTCCAAGTGCTATAGGAACTATTGCTGCTATTGTTCCCATTGATGTTCCAAGAGAAATTGCTATAAAAGCTGATATAACAAATATTCCTGCTACAAGGACACCTTCTGGTAATACAGTAAGACCTAAATTAACTGTTGATTCAACTGATCCCATTGTATTTGCCACTTGTGCAAAAGAACCTGCTAATATAAAAATAAAGCACATTAAAATTATATTACTATTTCCTGCCCCCTTGCAGAAATGACCAATATTCTCTTCAAATGATCTTTTTCTATTCATAAAAATTGCTACTAGTGCTGCTATAAGCCCTGGAACTAAAACAGATACTGCATAAAAATCGTCTAATACAATAGACACCCCTAAATAAATGACAACAAAAACTATTAATGGTAATAATCCTATTGCCTTACCCCTTTTTTCACTCATTTATAAACTTCCTCCTTCATAATTGAAGGCTTCCTACTATCTTAAATCAAACCTTTAAAATATTTGTCTAATTCTAAGAAAATAAAAAAACTCCTGTCTTTAGACAGAAGTTAAGTATACCGTAATACTTTGTAATCTCCTTATCTATCAGTTTTTCAACTGCTGGAATTAGCACCGTTCTATTTTAAGACGCAAAAGTCCTAAAAATATTGGTTGCCGGGTTTCACAGGGCCAGTCCCTCCACCTCTCTGGATAAGATAATAAAAAGCTCTTAATTTAATTTTAAATTTATTTTATCAGTAAAAAGGAAAAAAATCAAAGTCTATTTTGTTAACAAATTTAAAACTTTTTCCAACAATATCCCTTCTTTAGATTCAGTTCCTGCCTCACTACTCACTTCTATACTTTTCTTAATAAATTCACTTGCAAAATTACAGGCATCAAGTAAGTTTTCTCCCTTTAATATTTTCCCAACAATTACTGATGCGAAAGCATCTCCTGTCCCTGGAAAATATCTATTTATTTTTTTTATGGATATTCTACTTACCTTTTCATCTTCTTTACTAAAAATAATATTATCAATATAGTCTTCACCTAAGATACTTGGTGCACTAGTAATAACAATATTTTTAGGTCCTAATAAAGATAATTTTTCAGCCCAAATTTCAACTAAATCATAATCAAACCTTTTCTCATAATCTTCATCTAACAAAAATGCTGCTTCTGTAATATTAGGAGTTATTATATCTGCATTTTTAATAAGTTTTCTCATAGCTATAATAATCTCTTTATCCATTCCACTATACAATTCACCCTTATCAGCCATAACAGGATCAACCACAAGTAAAGGTTTATTATCTTCAAAATCTTTTATTATTAACAATACTTCATCAACTTGCTTAGCTGATGGAAGATACCCTGTATATATACAATCAAACATAATCCCTAAAGACTTCCAATGTTTAGCCGCACTCCTCATAAAATCTTCCAAATCAACAATTGCAGGTTTACCATAACCTCCAGTATGTGTTGATAAAATAGCTGTTGGAAGAGGACATACCTGTGTTCCCATAACTGAAATAATAGGTATAATTGTTGTTAATGAAGCCCTTCCATAACATGACATATCATGTATTGCCATAACTTTTCTAATTTTACTCATAGCTAATCACTCTCCTAATATTGTTAAATTTTAACTCCTGCCTTTTTTACTAAATATTTTGAGCTACATAAAGGTACAGCAATTGCAACACCTATTCCTGTTGTTATAATTGATGTACTAAGCTTAAGAATTGCAGCTCCTGCTCCATATAAAACACAATTAACTAAGAAATACCCTATTAAAGATACTATTCCTCCAGCTAAAAAACCTAATATATTTAACTTCATGTTATTCCCCTGTGAATTTTTACTATGTGCTATCTTTCCAGCTATATATCCTGTTGCACCTTTAATAAAGAAAGTTGGTACAATCCATATTGCAAAAGCTGGGTTTAATGCATCAAAAAGTGCACACCCTATAGCTCCAGCCCATCCTGCATTTTTGCCTAAAAATATAGCTGCTATAAATATAGCTGTTGTGCCTAAATGAATCATCGTCTGACTTCCACCTAAATTCAATGGAATATTAACCATAGTAGCTACAAAACAAATAGCCGCAAATAAAGCTATTCTAATCAAATTTTTTGTTTTATTATTTTCCAAAATAAATCCCCCTTAAGCATATATTAGCCCTAAATATACACCATTTTTTATTCATAGTATTAATATATCCCTTTTATTTCCATATATCAAATTGTACGGGTTCAATAAATTAAAAACTTTTATAAATAAATTTCTATAAAAAAAAAGCAGTTATTCTAACTGCTTTAGTATGGAGCGGGTAGCGAGAATCGAACTCGCCTATTCAGCTTGGAAGGCTGACGTTCTACCAATGAACTATACCCGCAGATTATCTGCTTTTTATTTTTTTAAAATTGGAGCGGGTAGCGAGAATCGAACTCGCCTATTCAGCTTGGAAGGCTGACGTTCTACCAATGAACTATACCCGCAGATTTTATCTGCTTTTTATTTTTTAAAATTGGAGCGGGTAGCGAGAATCGAACTCGCCTATTCAGCTTGGAAGGCTGACGTTCTACCAATGAACTATACCCGCAGATTTTATCTGCTTTTTATTTTTTTAAATTGGAGCGGGTAGCGAGAATCGAACTCGCCTATTCAGCTTGGAAGGCTGACGTTCTACCAATGAACTATACCCGCAGATTTATCTGTTTTTTATTTTTTTAAAATTGGAGCGGGTAGCGAGAATCGAACTCGCCTATTCAGCTTGGAAGGCTGACGTTCTACCAATGAACTATACCCGCAGATTTTATCTGCTTTTTATTTTTTAAATTGGAGCGGGTAGCGAGAATCGAACTCGCCTATTCAGCTTGGAAGGCTGACGTTCTACCAATGAACTATACCCGCATTGGCTGGGATAACAGGATTCGAACCTGTGCGTGACGCAGTCAAAGTGCGTTGCCTTACCGCTTGGCTATATCCCAATATGGTGTACCTTTAGGGATTCGAACCCCAGACCCACGCCTTAGAAGGGCGTTGCTCTATCCAACTGAGCTAAAGATACATGTTTTGTCTCATTGAAAGCGTATAAATAAAAGCTTCCTTCGCGACTACGAAATTTATTATATTATCTCAATGGCTTAATGTCAACATTTTTTTTATTTTTTTATCTTTTCTGATGCTTTTAATTACTTCTATTATTCTATTCATATGATTTATAAAATAATAATATTTATATAATGTAAAATTACTCTAATTCAGCATAAAATCAGTTCAAATAAAGTTTTAACTACATGTAATATGCGAAAAAACTAGACACGAGATAAACTTTATTAGACTCCTATTATATGTTATCTTTGTAATATATAGAGTTTTTAAAAGGAGGTTATTTTATGAGATGTGAAGTTTGTAACTCACGAGGAGATATACATCATATTGTCCATAGACGCCAAGGTGGTCTTAATTTTGAACTTAATTACAAATACTTATGTCACAAACATCATAGAGGACTAGATGGCCCACACAGAAATAAAATAATCGACTATTCATATAAACTAGAAATGCAAAATAAATTATATGATACTTTTACTAATTCATTTTATACTATTGATGAAATAAATAATATTTTAAAATTATCTATCAGCAGTAGAAAAAAAATTCAACAAACCCTCTTTTTATATAAAGAAGGTTATAAAAACACTGAGTTAATATTCTTTTTAATGGGTGGAAAAGTTTATTCTGAAGAAGGATTAGAAGATCTAGATATTCAAACTGCTATTTGGAACGAAAAAGCTCTATAAACTCCAATTTCTAATTTGAATCTTAATTGACTCTTAGAAATTTGTAAAAAAAAGCATCATTCCCGAAAGAATGATGCTTTTAAGGTTCTCTGATGGTGCAGTCGGAGGGAGTCGAACCCTCACGCCCACAGTGGGCACTAGATCCTTAGTCTAGCGCGTCTGCCAATTCCGCCACGACTGCTTATTACTTTTATATTATATAATTATATTTTTAAATTTGCAAGTACTTTTCACATAAATTTTAATTATTTTTTCTTTCTAACATTTTAAATAACTAATTAAATAACTAAAATATTGCCTTCACTTACATTTAGTCTTTATCAATTCATAAATCTCTATAAGCTCTACTCTACTTTAGATTGATATTTTAAAAAATATTCCCCCCCTATTCCCTCTTATATACTACCACTATTATATATATTTTTTTATCAAATTTTGTTTTACTCTAATATAATAATTTATAAGTTTAAATTTATTGAAAATCATTATTGACACATATAATTATTAGTTTTATAATCAGAATTAACAAAACTTAGTTCATAAACTTAGATGCAAATTAGATAAAGTTTTTGCTTTATTTTATTACTAAATCTAAGTCATCTAAAGCAAGGATTCTTCTCTTTTATACAATTGAAATGAGAATTTTGAAACACTTGCTATCAGATAAAATTTTAACACTATGATGAGAAGAGTAAGTTTAGATAAATTTTTCAGAGAGAAATACATTTGCTGCAAGTATTTTAGATTTACTATACTGAAAACTACCTCTGAGTGACTCTAATCCAGTCCGTATAAACTGCGTTAAAGTTTTTAAAGTGGTACAAATTAATTTTGTACAAATTGGGTGGAACCACGGGAATTCGATCTCTCGTCCCTTTTCTTCAAATAGAAAAGTGACGGGGGCTTTTTTATTTTATAAATACTTTCCCCGAATAGTTAAAACAAGAAAGGGAGTTTTTAATATGATTAAAATTACATTAAAAGATGGTTCAATCAAAGAAGTTGAACAAAACAGTTCAGTTTTAGACATAGCTAAAGCTATCAGCGAAGGACTTGCTAGAGTAGCTATGTGTGGAATTGTTAACGGAGAAGTTAAAGATTTAAGATATAAGGTTTCTGAAGATTCAGAACTTGAAATATGCACATGGGATTCACAAGAAGGTAAAGATGCTTTCAGACACACAGCTTCACATGTAATGGCTTATGCTGTTAAAAGAGCTTTCCCAGACGTTAAAATAGCTATAGGACCTGCTATAGAAAATGGATTCTATTATGATTTCTTAAAAGAAGGTTCTTTCTCTGAAGCTGACTTTGAGAAAATAGAAAAAGAGATGAAAGCTATAGTAAAAGAAAATCCTGAAATAAAATTCTTCACACTTCCAAGAAATGAAGCTTTAGAATTTATGAAAGATGAGCCTTTTAAAGTAGAACTTATAAATGATCTTCCAGAAGATGAGATAATATCATTCTACCAAATTGGTGATTTTACAGACCTTTGTGCTGGACCTCACTTATTATCTGTAAAAGGAATTAAAGCATTCAAATTACTTAGAACTGCGGGTGCTTACTGGAGAGGTAATGAAAATAATCCTATGCTTGCTAGAATATATGCAACAGCTTTCCCTAAAAAAGCTGAAATGGATGAATATTTAGAAGCTGTAGAAGAAGCTAAAAAAAGAGACCATAATAAACTTGGTAGAGAACTTGGTTTATTCACAACAAGCGAAGTTGTTGGTCAAGGACTTCCATTATTAATGCCTAAAGGTGCTAAAGTAATGCAAGTTCTTCAAAGATGGATAGAAGATGAGGAAGAAAGAAGAGGATATCTTCTAACAAAAACTCCTTTAATGGCTAAAAGCGACCTTTACAAAGTTTCAGGACACTGGGACCACTACAAAGATGGTATGTTCGTTTTAGGTGATGAGGAAAAAGATGAAGAAATATTTGCTTTAAGACCTATGACATGTCCATTCCAATACGAAATATATAAAGCTGGTCAACACAGTTATAGAGACCTTCCTAAGAGATATGCTGAAACATCAACATTATTCAGAAATGAAGCTTCAGGAGAAATGCACGGTCTTATAAGAGTTAGACAATTCACTCTTGCTGATGGACACTTAATAGTTACACCTGAACAATTAGAAGAAGAGTTTAAAGATGTTGTTGATTTAATCAAATATGTTATGAAAACACTTGGAATCGAAAATGATATCACATACAGATTCTCAAAATGGGATCCTAAAAATACTCACAAATATATCAATAAACCAGAAGCTTGGGAATCAACTCAAAACTTAATGAGAGAAATTTTAAATCACTTAAAAATAGATTTTACAGAAGCTGATGATGAAGCTGCTTTCTATGGACCAAAACTTGATATCCAATTAAAGAACGTTCATGGAAAAGAAGATACAATTATCACAGTTCAAATAGACTTTGCACTTGCTGAAAGATTTGATATGAGCTACATCGATAAAGATGGAGAAAAGAAAAGACCATATATCATTCACAGAAGTTCAATTGGATGTTATGAAAGAACATTAGCTATGCTTGTAGAAAAATATGCTGGAGCTCTTCCAACATGGATGGCACCTGTTCAAGCTAAAATTCTTCCACTATCAGATAAATATGCTGATTATGCTGATAAAGTAGCTAAAGACTTAAGACTTAACGGTGTTAGAGTTGAAGTTGACCATAGATCAGAAAAATTAGGATATAAAATAAGAGAAGCTAGACTTGAGAGAGCTCCTTATATAGTTGTTGTTGGTGAAAAAGAAGAAGCTAACGGCGAAGTATCTGTAAGAAGTAGAAAAAATGGAGAAGAAGGTTCAATGCCATTTGCTACATTCTTAGCTAATATTAAAGAAGTTATAGATAACAAAGAACAAATCTAATAAGTTAATTAAATAATTACTAAAAAACAGTAGTCTTTAAAACTTTAAAGACTACTGTTTTTATAAGTTTATATTTATTTTCATCCAAATTTTAAATAAATACAATTAGAAAAATTTTGATTAATATAAGCTTTTATTTGTAAGTATCCACTTTCTAAATTGTCTAATTCGTATAACTCTTCTGCTATTTCTAATGCTTTTCTAACATTTTTATCACTTCCAAGTTCATCTGTACCTGTTGTATATAACTTAATTAACATTTGAAGTGTAAATGAATTTTTATTTTCACTATTATATTCCTTTTCATAATATTCTAAAACTTTTTTATACTCACCACTATTCATGTATTTCCAAACTTCATCCGGATAAGTTATTTTAAGATTTTCAGTAATTTCTTTTTCCCTTTGTTCTGAAATTTTTTCATCATAAGGCTCATCTCCAAATGCATAATATATTAAATTATTGTAGTAATAATTTTCTGTACTATATCTCTTATCTTGTGCATTGTATTCTGTATTGAAATCTCCTACTCTCTGATTAAAAATATTATAAAAATATGATTCTTTTTGATTTATTAAAGATATATTATTTGTAACTCCTAAATAATATTTACCCTCATCTTTATTTTGTATATATACAAACTTATCATTTTCAAAATTCACATCACCGCTAATGTACTTTAATTTTTCATTAAACTTATCTTGATTACTAGTAGTAACACTCAAACCATTTCCCTTTAAAGTATCGCCCTGTGCTACATGTACTTCATCAGGTTTATAATTTATTTTAACGTCTACTATTTTTCCTTTTTCAACTGTCACATATCCATTTTCTAACTTTG
>JBOFRC010000029.1:0-13568 GCA_051650825.1 Sarcina sp.
ATTTAAGTATCCAATCTATAAGGTCCATTTTAGATTTTCTAAAATACTATAGTTCTTTTTAAGATTAATTTATTATCTTATTATTGTCTCCATAATAATTACAAAAGGAATTACTATAGCTAAAATAGTTTGTAATTTCCAAACTTTATAACTAATAAGTTCTCTTCTATTCGCTTGCATAAGCTTTGTGCTACCAGAAAAAATCATTAAAAGTATTAATGTAAATAATGGCCATACAAAGGCTATTAATGATACGTCTGATGCACTATGCAATCCACCATACATCCCCATACTAGGATTTATACTTCCCGCTATTCCTAATACTATTAAGTTTACTATAAATGCTAAGATTACATAGCCACTTAAATACTTTTTGAAATTTGTTACTGTTTTTGTATTCATAATATCTCCTTCATATGCTCTTTTCCTAGTATTTACTAAAATTACTAGCTTTTATAGGCTCTTAAATTTATTCAACTTTTTAAGTTTATTAATATTAAAATTAATGTTCATAATTATATTAGAGTTTTGTGTCAATTTAAAAACAACCACTAAAAATTTTTTAGTGGTTGTTTGGCATTAGTTATTTTTAAGATGTATTAGCGATGACATTACTATAACATATATTTTTTTAAAATCTAGCGAAATCAAAATCCTTTTACAAACTTTATATTTAGTTTGTAAAATTCAATTTTTAAACATTTGTTCCTGTAGTATCCTCATTTTTTTCTTCTTTGAGCTTTTCATATATTTCATTTCTTATCTGTTTTGCTAAATCTGATTCCTGTGTATCTTCCTTAAAATCAATACCCATCTTCTCTGATAAAAGAACAGCTAATAAACTTTCCATTGCATTAGTTCCACTACCACCTTCACTACTTCCCATAGTTACGACATTGTTAGGTACTATATTTATTTCACCACTCTTAATTGCATCAGTAAATTTACTCATAACATCTTGTACGACTTGATATTGAGGTCCACCGTAAGCATTAACTTGTTCTCTTATAGCTATAGCCTGTGAGATACCTTTTCTAGCTTCCATATCAGCCTTTGCCTCACCAAGTTTTTTAATCCTATAAGATTCTGCATCTGCAAGAGTTTTTTGTCTTTGAGCATCTTGTCTAGCTTTTTCAAGTTCAGCCTTACCCACATTATTTTGAATAGTAATATTAATTTCTGATTTTGTAAGCTCTGACTGTTGCTCTGCTTTAGCTTCATATTCTTTAAGTTCTTTCTCTTTTTCACTAGCTTTCATTTGAGAATTATAAGTTTCTATTTTTTCCTTAGCAAGTTGTCTATCACTAAGCTGTTTCAAAATTTCTTCAATTTTAACATCTCCATCTGGTGATGGTGTACCAATAAGAACCTCTTCTAACTCTAAATTATAATTACTAAATTTTTCTTTCATTTCATCAGTAGCTCTTTTTTGTATTTCTGAACGATTTTGTATAAGTTCTATAAGAGTCATTTTTTGTCCTATATTTTTAAAATAACTTGAAACCATAGGATCTAATGTTTGATCTACGAGTCTCTTAATATCCCCAAATCTTTGAATAACTAAAGGTGCCTTTTTATAATCTATATGAAGTACAACTGACAATGGAAGTGTAGGCTCAAATGCATCTAATGTTATTAAAGTTACTTCTTTTAGATTTTCATCATATTTATGCCCACCTACTTCTGACTTCAACCACTTTAAAATAATATTAGTTGTTGGAACCTGTGTTAAAATCCCAGCAGACAAGTTAAATGCATATTTACCAGGCTTTAAAGGTTTTGCCCAAATACCTTTACATCCATCTTCAACAAGTTCACCATGTGTATAAGTACTTCCTGATATATCTTCTCCTTTAATACCAACGAAAGAAGTCACAACCCCTGCAAATCCAACTGGTATAATAGTTTTTGGTAAAATTTCTATACTTGCAAAAAGTCTATTTATAAAATACGTACCATCACTTATTACTTGATATTGCTTCCCTCTAAATCCACCAGCTTGTAAAAAAGCTTCTGGATTTTGGAAATTATTATGATAATTTTCTAAATCGCAAGGATCCTCACCAACTACAGGAGCAATTATTTCTCCATTAGGAAGTGATGGTCCATCCTGTACTGTAACTATTCCCATAGGATCTTTTACAGTAGCACCTTGTCCATCTATTGCGTTATTCTTTATTATTATTGGTCTAAACCCACTTCGTTTTTTCAAATCATCTGACATTCTTTTAATTTGTTCAACTTCTAATTTATTACCTATATTTATAAAGTAATTATTAGCCTCAGTTAAAATAATAAATGCACTAAGATTAAATGCATATGTTCCTTCTCTTAAAATTGCTCTTTGTGGACCTTTTTGTCCACCATTGTTTAAGAAACTTCTAGTATCTTGAAAGTTGTTACACTCAACAATCTTCCCTAAAGTTTGAGTCCCCTTTAGAGCTATACCATCTCTTGCAAAAACATACCCTATTTGTCCTTGAGGAATAGTAACAAGTGGTGCTTTTGTAACTTTATAAATAAATCCTGGCTTCAAATGCACTCCTGCTCTTAACACATCTGGCTGAAATCCTGCTTCTCCATTCATAGATATAAATTTTCCATCTTTTAAGTTTCCTCTAGGTGACCACCATTTTTCTACAATTCCAACTTCACTTGTTCTAATAACCCTAAGCCCTAAAATTTTGAATACTATAAGATAAAACGCTATTAGTCCTCCTACTACAAAAAGAGCTGTTTTTATTATTCCATCAATAGCAAATATATCAAAATCCATAAGTACCCCCTTAAAATTTAGTTTTGATTAAATATATTCAAGTCAAATAATAAAATGCACCTTTCGTTTATTACATTATCCTTAAGGTTATATTTTATTGATAAAAACTTTACTCGCTATATCATTTTATATTTTATTTTCTAATAAACTAATAAAGTAATTTTATTAACTTAGCAATTTTAAAGGAGACAAGAAAATGAAATTTTCATCAAAAAAAATTTTTATCCTTGGAATCATACTATGCTTAATCCTCGTATCCTTAAATATTATAATTATTCAATTTAAACAAAGTAAAAATATTGAAACCTTAGCCTCTAAAGATGAAATCACAAATAACAAAAAAACTATTGAGCAACTAGGTAAATCTGATTTGTCTAAAATTGAAAAAGAATATTCACAAATACAAAAAAATTTAAAACCTGATAATCTTATAACTAATTCTGACCTTACAAATGACAAAAAAACTTCTATAAATTATAAAGATACATTTTCAACTTCTGTATTCCTTGGCGATTCACAAACTGAGGGTCTTGAAGTATATAACATTTTAAATCCAACATCCGTAGTTGCCCTTAAAGGCGGTAACTTAGTAACTGCTAAAAACTCTATGCAAACATTAAAAAACTTATCGCCATCTACAGTATTTATACTTTATGGAATGAATGATATTTTAATCTATGAAAATGACATAAATAGTTTTATAAAAGATTATGAAATCTTAATTAAAGAAATTAAAAATACTGTTCCCGAAGGAAAAATAGTAGTAAATGCTATTCTTCCAGTAAACAGTAACGTCTTACAAAACAGACCTATATATCAAAACATAAATAAATATAATATTGAACTCGAAAAACTTTGTTCTGCCCTTAATGTACCATTCGTAAACTCTAGTTCCTTACTAAGTAATGATAAAAATCTTTTTGAAGGCGATGGGATGCATCTTAAACCTGAATTTTATACAAAATGGCTAAATATTTTAAAAAACTATATATAAGGAGATTTTAAAATGAAAAAATTTTTCACACTATTTATCTTCTCCTGTTCTCTTTTATTGATTTCTTGCACTAAAAATACAAATATAGATTTATCTATTTTAGATGCTAAATTCCATAATGATATTGTCATGGATAATTTTAAATCTGGAAATAGTAAAGACTTGCGCCGTTTTTTTGGAATAACAAGCTCTGACTTTGAAGAATTTATATTTTTCAAACCAGCTTATACAATGGACGTTAACGAAATACTAATTTTAAAACTTAAAGATAAAAGTGACTTAAATTCACTTAAAGACAAGATAGATATAAGAGTGCAAAAGCAAATAGATACTTTTGGCTCTTATGGTCCATTACAATGCTCTATTCTTGAAGATTATATCATTAAACAAAAAGGTGATTATATCTTTTATTGTGTATCTAGTGATAGTGAAAAAATATATAAAATATTTAAAGAAAGTTTTGAATAGGAGGGGTTTTTTAAATGGTTTTTAGTAGTATAATTTTTCTTTTTACATTTCTTCCTATAACTCTCCTTCTCTATTTTTTAGTACCTGTAAAGGCGAAAAACATTATACTTCTTGTTATGAGTTTAATTTTTTATGCCTTTGGTGAGCCTATTTATATTGTCCTTATGCTATTTACAACAATATTTGATTTTTATATGGCAAAATATATTGATAAATATAGATACGAAAAAAACTATTCTAAGTATTTTTTCATTTTTACTATCTGTATTAATATTTTAATACTTGGATTCTTCAAATATTATGGATTTTTAATCAACAATATAAATTCTCTTTTTTCACTAGATATAACTGCAATAAATTTGCCTCTTCCTATAGGAATATCTTTTTATACTTTTCAAACTTTGTCCTATATCATAGATGTATATAGAGATAACGTTTGTGTTCAAAAAAATATAATATCTTTTGCTCTTTATGTAACTATGTTTCCACAACTTGTTGCTGGTCCTATAGTTAGATATAAAGATGTAAATGATCAGCTCTCTAAAAGAGAACATTCTTTTGATAAGTTTGGTACAGGATGTGAAAGATTTATTTTAGGACTAGCTAAAAAAGTTTTACTCGCGAATAATATAGGTTATCTTTGGACTATGATTTCAACTTCAAATTTTTCTACACTTTCAGTTTTAACTGCATGGCTAGGAATTTGTGCTTTTACTTTGCAAATATATTTTGATTTTAGTGCATATTCTGATATGGCGATAGGTCTTGGTAAAATGTTTGGATTTGATTTTATAGAAAACTTTAATTATCCATATACGTCTAAAAGCGTAACAGAATTTTGGAGAAGATGGCATATTTCCCTCGGTTCTTGGTTTAGAGAATATATTTATATACCACTTGGTGGGAATCGCTGTAATCTAAGCAAGCAATGTAGAAATCTCTTTGTTGTATGGTTAGTCACAGGACTTTGGCATGGAGCTAGTTGGAATTTTGTTTTTTGGGGTATTTATTATGGAATTATTTTATTTATAGAAAAAATATATCTAAAAGAAAAGTTAAATAAACTACCAAGTTTAATATGTCATTTTTATACTATGCTTTTAGTCATGATAGGCTGGGTATTATTTGGTTTTGAAAATCTAGCACAAGGACTAGAATACCTAAAAATTATGTTTTTCTTTTCTAATAATATTATTTTTGACAAAACAGCTTTATTTTATATAAGTAATTATTTAGTTTTATTTATAATTTTGATAATTTCTTCAACTCCTTTACCTATAAAAGAGCTTGAAAAAATTAAAAATAGAAATCATGTCCTTCTAGCTTTCATAAATATAATTTTATTTTTTATATCAATATCATATTTAGTAACTGAGACATACAATCCATTTTTATATTTTAGATTTTAAATATTATATATTAATCTCGCGAAGGATTAACTAAATCTATTTAAAGACTACTTAAAGCATATAATTAAAAGGGGGTAAGCAAGGATATAAAACATTTCCAAATTATGAGCTACCTCTCCTACTTTCACGAAATTTTATTTAGATATCCTTGCAAAATTCAAATGAACTACAAAAAAATAATAACAATAATTTTTATTTTATCTATTTTTCTGATATCTATATCTTCTATTATTATGCCAACAAAATATTTTTCTGAGAAAGAAAATAGAGTTTTAGCTAAAAAGCCATCTTTTTCTATAGATAAAATACTAGATGGTCGTTACTCTAAAAAATTTGAAAAATATAAAACTGACCAAATTATAGGTCGAAATTTTTTTACTACAGTTAAATCTACAACTGATTTAGTTTTTGGGAAAAAATTTAATAATAATGTTTTATATTCAAACAATGGTTATTTAATAGAAGATTTTACACCTATAGATAAGGCAATGATAGAAAATAATCTTCATTCTATAAATAAATTTTCAGAAAAACATTCATCTATAAATAGCTACATTGCTATAGTTCCAACAAGTTTTTCTATTTTAGATGAAGATTTACCTTCATTTACTGATACAAATAAGCAAATTTTTTATATAAATAAATTTTATGAAAATATAAAAAAAGCAAAAACTATCTCTCTAGAAAAAACTTTAAAAGAACATAAAAATGATTATATTTTTTATAAAACGGACCAGCACTGGACTACTTTAGGAGCCTATTTAGCATATAAAGATTTAGTAAAAGAAATGAATCTTAAAGATTTAAAAATCAACTATGATATCATAAGCGTAACTAATGATTTCAATGGTGCTTTATCCTCTAAGAGTTCATTTAGAACATCTGATACTGACACTATAAATATTTATATACCTAAAAATACAGATGTGAAAATATCTGTAAATTATTTAGATGCAAAGAAAAAAAGCTCTTCTCTTTATGATGTAGAAAAACTTAATACTAAAGATAAATATGGAATTTTTCTTGGAGGAAACCACCCAATTATTGAAATAAAAACTACAGCTAAAACTACTAATTCACTCTTACTATTCAAAGACTCTTATGCAAATAGTCTAATTCCATTTTTAACTGAACACTATAGTAAAATAGTAATTGTTGATCCTAGATATTATTATGATGATATAGAACTTTTAATATCAGAAAATAATTTTACAGACTTATTATATTTGTATAATGCAAACACTTTCTTTACAGATGAATCTTTACATCTAGTTTTAAACAATAAATAGGCTAACTTAAATACACTGTATACGCTTTATAAAATTATATTTTTAATACTCCTATTTTTATAAATAGGAGTATCAAAAAACTAAATATTAAATAAAAGGATTATAAAATCTTCCGCTATTTAAGATAATTAATATTATCGCTACAATTACTAATAATGCACTAATCCCCATTGTAATATAATCATTTTTAGAAAAAGCTTTTTCACTATACCAAGTTCTTTTTTTCTTATTTCCAAAAGCTCTTATTTCCATAGCACAACTTATAGTTTCTATCTTATCTAAACTTGAAAAAATAAGAGGCATTATTATAGCTGATGCATTCTTCACTCTATTAATAAAACTTGTTTTAGTTGATATATCTATACCTCTAGCTTGTTGAGCAAATGATATATCATGATATTCTCTTTGTACATCTGGTATATATCTTAAAGCTATAGATACAGCATATGCCATTTTATAACTTACACCTATTTTATTTAGAGATGCTGCAAATTCACTTGGATCTGTAGCTACCATAAATACTAATGCTATAGGAGTTATTAGGAGATATTTAAGCGTAAAGTTTAATTGATAAAAAAGTTGTTCTTTTGTGACTATATAATAATCATTAAATCTAAAAATTTCCGTACTACTTCCATATATTTGAGTTCCTTCAAGAGGTGAAATAAGAAAAATTATAATCGTATTAATAACTAAAAATATCATTATAAAATAAAAAATAAAAGATATATCCCTAAAATTCACCTTTGACATTTTGAATATAATTATACTAAATATAAACATAACAGCTAAAAATCTAGTATCATAACTAATCATAGTCGAAAGTACAAATGCTAATAAAAATATCATCTTTGCCCCCCCACTCAAATTATGGATAGGTGAATCTATTTTTTTATATTCAAGCATTGCTCCCATCTATCTATTCCTCCTCTCAAAATCAATAAAGTTTCTAACAAACTTTTTTGGATTTTCAAGCTTTAGTTTTACACCAAGCTCGTATAAAGATGTCTCTTTTAAATTTGCTTTTTCTATAATTATTTCATCTGTAAGAACATTTGATACTACATCCTGTGCAATTTTTTCCCCATCTGAGAAAACTATAGCTCTATCTGCATATTCAAGCATAAGATGCATATCATGAGTAATCAAAATTATTGTTACCCCTTTATTATTCAATTCCTTTAAAAACTCCATAATTTCTGTATAATGTTTAAAATCTTGTCCCGCTGTTGGTTCATCAAGTATTATCATTTCTGGTTTTAAAACAAGTATTGATGCTATAGTAACCCTCTTTTTCTGCCCAAAACTCAATGCACAAACAGGCCAATTTCTATATTCATATAGTCCGCAAATCTTTAAAGTTTCAAAAACTCTTTCTTTTATCTCTTCTTCTTTTACTCCCCTTGCTCTAAGACCCAATGCAACCTCATCAAAAATCATTGGTTTAGATATCATTTGATTAGGATTTTGCATTACCATGCCTATTTTTTCTGCTCTTTCCTTTATACTAAGTTTTGTTAAATCAGTATTATTTAAAAGAATTTCTCCACTTGTCGGCTTATAAAATCCACAAATAATTTTAGATATAGTTGATTTACCTGCTCCATTTTTTCCTATAATACTAACAATTTCGCCTTTATTAATTGTAAAAGAAATATTATTTAATATACTTTTCCCCTTTTCATATGCAAAATTTATATTTTTTACTGTAAGAAGAGGCTCCTCTATTTTCGAAATAGCATTTTCACACCTTTTAGCTTCATCAAATATAGATACATTTAACTTTTCTTTATTTAATATAATCTTATTTATATTTTCAACTTGCATTTCTGCTTTTATATCACAATCCATATATTTCAGTGCACTAAGATATAAAGGCTCTCTAATTCCTGTTTCTTTTAAAACATTGCTTGCTAGTAAATTATTTGGTGTTGTATCTAAAACTACTTGTCCATCTGAAACTACTATTATTCTATCTATGTCACAATGCAGAACATCCTCTAATCTATGCTCTACTATAATTATCGTTTTATTTAAATCTTTATGTATCGAATCTATAAGCTCTATTGCTTTTTTTCCTGTAGCTGGATCTAAACTTGCAAGAGGTTCATCAAATAAAAGTATGTTTACATTATTAACCATAACACCAGCAAGAGTAACTCTTTGTTTTTGTCCGCCTGACAAACTATAAGGAGATTCATCTAAATAATTATTAATTCCAACTATTTCAGATACCATCGTTACTTTTTTCTTCATTTCTTGCTGTGAGACACAATCATTTTCAAGTTTAAATGCTATATCTTCAGCTGCTGTAAGGCCTATAAATTGGCTATCTGGATCCTGAAGAACAGTTCCTACATGATTTGAAAGTTCAAAAACACTACTATTATTGGTTTCTATTCCATCAATCTTTAAACTTCCTGTTATTTCACCCTTATATAAAAATGGTACAAGCCCATTTATACAATTAGAAATTGTACTCTTCCCACTACCTGAGGGCCCAACTATAAGAACCTTCTCTCCCTCATAAATAGTAAGGTTTATATTTTTCAAAGTTTCCTTTGCTTGTGTTCTGTACTTAAAACTAAAATCTCTAAATTCAATAACAGGTTTTTTCAATTCATCTCCCCCTAAAATAAATTAATATGTATTAAAATAATTTAGAGTGTACCATAGATTAAAAATGCTATGATATCACTCTACAAAATTACTCTCTATCTAAACTACCTTGTTTAACTCTTGTTTTAGCATATGTGTATAAAAGTATAGTACCTAATATCCCACAAGTAACTATATTAGATGCTCCTGCAACCACAGCTTGTAGGTATACCTTTTTTATAGGCTCTTTATAAATAACAAAATCTAATACTGGTGCAACTACACCCCATGCAAGAACATTAGCTATAATTTGATAAATATTATAAATAATAATTTCCTTTTTACCAAAAATCCCTTCTGATAAATTGATTTTCTTTTTACAAAATCCTATAGTTAGTCCTACAACAGCAGACGCTATAATCCAACTAAACCAAGGTGAACCATAAGTCAAATCTTTTAAAGTATGCCCTATAAATCCTATAGCAAAAGCTGGAAACGCTCCATATATTACTGCCATAAGAGCTAAAAATGCATAACATGTAGCTATTTCTGTATTTGGTATTCCACTAGGCAATGCTGCAAATCGACCAAGTATCATAAAAACAGCAGATCCTATGCCTATTGCAACGATTTTTTTAACACTAAAATTATTTTCCATGATTATCCCCCCTCAAATCACTTCTACAAACATTAATTAAACTTTTAATAATTTAATTCAGCTTATAACGAATTTTAACTTATTAAAAGCAATTAAATTTATTATATTGTTAAATACTTTATTTATATTACATTAATTTAATAATTATATCAATAAACTTCTAGTATATTTAAATTTAATTTTTTTAATTTTTTGAAAACAAAAAATTACATTTGATTATTAGTACAAATTATTTTATTATTTATCATTCTTTTCTACTGCAAAATTTCTAATTTTCAGCAAAAAAAAACATCTTATATTACTAAAAATAGAAATATAAAACGATCCTTTATAATTTTTTATTTAATTTTACTCATATTCAATTTATATAAACTTTCATCCATCATAATCTAAAATATTATATCTACTCTTCTGCTTAATATAATTAATACTAATCCTTACTAAAACTAATATTACTGCAACAATAAAATTCAAAATAAGCTTGTTAAATAATCATTTTCACACAAAAAATTTTATATTTTATGTAAAAATTTGTTTATTTAACAAGCTATATATTAATAAATAATTCATCACATAAAAGGATTAAGAAAGAATTAACTACCCTAAAGCTTTACATTAAGATACTATTCCTCTTTATTAGAACTGTCAACGACATTTTAGTTTTTTATCAATAAAAAAAAAATAATACTAGTATCTTAAAATTCCAGTATTATTTAACAAATAAATGTATTATTTAAGCAAATTATAATGCTCCATTATTATACATATTTACTTAATATTATTTTTTATATAATCTATATCAAAATACTTTCCGTTTTGTTCCTGTATAGAATTCATATTTAAAATAGCTTCAATAGAATTTATATTAGATTCTATCTTTATTTGTATATATTCTATCCCCTCTAATTCGTTTTCTAAAATAACATCTGTATATTTTGCTATAGTAAATTCATTGAAATTTTTTTCTAAGCTATTCTCCTCTATTTTAATTCTTAGAAAACTTCCATCTTTTTTTATATCAGCAATTGATTCACCAAATTTATTTTCAATTTGATCTTTTACAGACCTAACATTAATATCACTTATTGTTTGACTTGCAGGGAATTTTAATTTATTTATTAGACTATAATTCTTATCATTTGATTCTCTATCAAAAGCATATTCTATGTAACCCATTTCATACTCATGCCCTATTTGGTTTAATTTTTCATAAAAACCTATTGTAAGAGTTTTAACATTACTTTTTGCCGTATATAGCTCCATCTCTTTTTCTGCTATTTTTTGTAGCCCTTCACTTGTATATTCTCCTGCAACAACAATATGTATAGTGTCATGGGCCTCTTCTACACTTTCAGTCTCAATTTTTCCTATTATATAATTAGGTAGCTCATTAACACTACTCCTATCTATATCTCTTTGTTCTAAAAAGTATGTATCCATTTGCTTTTCTTGATTTCCACTTGCTTCACTCTCTACTATATTTTTCTCTATCTTAATTACTCCGTGAGTATTTTCATTTTTTATGCTACTAGCTACTAAAATAATGCTAATAGCCAAAGTTGAAACTGTTATTGTAGCTAATGTTACTTTATTATTAAAAAAATTCCCCATTATGTCACCTCCAATTCGTTCATGTAAAAGCGTTAAACATCTTAAATTAAGTCTCTATATAAATATCGTTTTCATAATTAAGTTCTTTAAATTTATTTACTACAAAATTATACCAATTATATAAAGAAATTTTCCTAATTTCACTAATATATATTAAAATATTAAAACTCTTTATCCTCATTTAAACTTATTAATTAATAATTAACATTTTCTATTAGATTAAAAATACTAAATAAAAGAATTATTATTACTTCAAATATATATATAAATATCATATAATAAGAGATATGTTTATAAAGGAGGTGTTTTTATGAATAATGTTCTAACATCTGAAAATATGAAAAAACTTGAAGAAGAATTAGACTACAGATTAACTGTAAAAAGAGCTGAAATAGCAAAAGAAAAGCTTGTAGCTGCTGCACATGGAGATAGGTCTGAAAATGCGGAATATAAAGAAGCATGTGCTAACTATAGAGAAAATGATAATAGAATCCAATATCTAATGACGATGATATCTACTGCTACTGTAATTGATACAGAAACATTTGATAAATCAAAACTAGGTATTAACAGCAAAGCTAAAATTAAATTTATCGAAGATGATGAAGAAGAGATTGTAACATTAGTTACAACTATGGACCTTGATCCTGAAAATATGCTTATTAGTATAGAATCAGATCTTGGAAAAGCTCTTATAAATAAAACTGTTGGAGATAAAGTAGATGTCCCTGCACCTGGAGGATCATACTCTGTAGAGATATTAAAAATACTAGAATAAAATTATTCTAGTATTTTTTATTATTATTTATTTGTCTAACATAATTTCAAGAATTTCTTCGTCAGTATGTTTCATGCCTTCTTTTCCAAGTCTTCCTATAACTTTAATAGTTTCTTCTATATCATTTTTAAGAATTCCTGTATTATAATCATACCCTTTATCTGTCATAGCAATATAGTGTCCCATCATACCTGCATCTATACTTGTAGCAATTTTAGCCCCACATGAAGGCTTAGCACCATCACAAACAATCCCTGAAATATTAGCTAATGTATTAACAATAGTTTTTTCAATCTGATCAAGGCTTCCTTTTTCTAAATAAGTTATTGCTGCCCCTATTGCACATCCTGCTACAACAGCGCCACAAAATGCAGATAATCTTCCAATACCAGTCTTTTGATGTATTGTAAGCATATTAGAAAATATAAGTCCTCTATACATCATTTCTTCTGAAAGATTTTTTTCCTTAGCATAAATAATAACAGGGATAGAAGCTGTCATGCCTTGGTTTCCACTTCCTGAATTAGTCATAACAGGCATAGCACTTCCACTCATTCTAGCTTCTGATGCGGCTGCTGCATAAGCTTTCATTTTAGTAACAACACTACCATCACCTGTACTTAAAAGAACTTTTCCTATTCCAACCCCATAATTTCCTGTTAGCCCCTCACTCGCTATATCCATATTGAATCTAATCTGCTTGTCTATTAATTTCTTAACATCATCTAAATCAACTGTATTAGCAAACTCATATATATCTTTAACATTTAATATTTTTCTATCTACAAAAACACCAAGATATTTATCCTCTGATTCCTCTGCCTCAAACAATACTTTATTATCTTTTACTATTTTTGTTATATTATTGTGTGCATACTTAATTTCCACCATAGCATTATGATTTTCTGATGACACTTCTATTTGTATATGTAACTGTATTGCAGATTCTAAGTTTTCTATAGTACAGTAGTCCTTGTCCATAAGTTT
>JBOFRC010000030.1:0-5458 GCA_051650825.1 Sarcina sp.
AGTTTATAAAGGATATCTAAATAAAAAGTATATAGTTTTAGCAGGGGTTTTAACTATAAGTATTTTCATAAGCATAATAGATATTTTCCCTAAAATATATGTTTATAAAAAGAACTTTAGTAAAGCAATTATTTATGAATATGGAACTAAAAAAGTTGCATTTACTAGCAGTGAATCAGAGTACTTTTTAAATAGATTAAAAGTTGATTGTAGAGTTAATGATATTATCAATAACAAAGAAGATTTTAATATAAGACTAAATAATAATGGAGAAATAATTATAAAAGATAAAATAGAAGAATCTTTTATAATGTTAAGAGATAATAATTATGGTATAATTGACTTGCTAAATGACGATGAGAGTATAGTTTTTATTGGAAATAAAATTTATATAAATGAAAGAGGAAATTAGAAGTGATAGAGTTAGAAAAGTTTGAAGAGGAGTTAAAAGCAGGTAAACTTAAGAATGCTTATATTTTTTGTGGTTTAGATGAAATTTTAATCAAAGAAGCAGTTGATAAGATAATAAAGAAGTCTATTGATGAGACATTTAGAGATTTAAATATGGTAAAATATGATGCTGTAGATTTAGATTATGATACATTTATGAATGCTTGTGAAACTTTGCCGTTCATGGCAGAGAAAAGAGCTGTAGTAGTTGCAAGGGCTAACTTTTTAAAAGATAAATGTGATAATGAGTCTAAATCTTTTTATGAAAAGGCTAAAACGTATTTTGAAAATCCACCTGAAAGTACAGTGTTAATTGCATACTTCTTATTAAATGATAAAAGAGATAGGGCAAATAAGGTTAAAAAATTACAAGCTTTAGAGAAAAAGGGATGTCAAATCATAGCTGTAGAAAAGCCTAAAGGTGCTAAATTATACAATAGAATAGAAAGTATGTTTAAGACTAAAGGTAAAGATATTGGAAAGATAGAGCTAAGATATTTTAGTGAAATTGTACATAGTAATTTTGACATAATAGAGAGAGAAGTAGATAAACTTGTTAATTATACACAAGGAAGAGAAATTACAAAGAAAGATATAGATATAATGAAACAATCTAATAATGAAGATGATATTTTTGATTTAATAGATCTTATATCTATTAAGAAGCCAAGTAAGGCGATAGATCTTATGAATGAATTGATAAGTAAGGGGGAAGAGCCTCTTTCAATTTTAAGATTAATACAAGGACAGTTTCAAAAACTATATACTGTTAAAACTGCAATAAAAGCTGGGATGAGAACAGAAGAAGTTGCAAGAGAGATGGGACTTCCTGCATTCATTGTTGATAAGCTTTTTAAGCAAGGAAGAGGTTTTAATGATGTAGTCATAAAAAAAGCATTAGGCGTAAGTTTAGAAACTGAGAAAAAGCTTAAAAGTCAATCTTATTTGAATAAGCAGACGGAAATGGAGCTTATGTTAATTAATATATTAGTTTGAAAATTTAATAGAAAAAAAATAAGTGCCGAATTATCTTCGGCACTTATTTTTTTAGAAGAACAGAATTCTATCTAAAAAAGAAAGGTGTTAGATCACTAACACCATAACAATTAAGCCATAGCATGTAACTTGCTTGCTAATCTTGATTTCTTTCTAGCAGCCATGTTCTTATGTACTATACCTTTGCTTACAGACATATCTAATGTTCTAACAGCAGCAGTATAAAGAACTTTAGCTTCTTCCATATTTTTAGCTTCAACAGCTACTTCAAATTTCTTTATAGCAGTTTTAAGAGCTGATTTAAGCATCTTATTTCTTAAAGTTTTAGTAGCAGTTACTTTTATTCTTTTTTTAGCTGATTTAATATTTGCCATTCCAGTTCACCCCCTTCAATCTTTTAACATATGTACAGTTTGGGGAAACTGCACACGAGTTCATTATTTAACAAAGGTAATTATAGCATTTAAAGAATATAAGTTCAAGTTATTTTTAAAATTAAAAGAACATAAATAGTTTGTAATTTGGACAAGATAACTATAAAGATAAAAGCTAATTAAGTTTAGTTATAAGTTGGATTTTAGATAAACACTTAGTCAAGCGTATCTTTTTGTATAAATATAGAATTAATTCCAAAATTTAATATGTTTAATATTTATTAGTATATTTAGAGAGTGTATAAAAGGAAAGTATTGCTTTAAGCATAGAATTTTGCTGATTTAGACTAAATAATTTAGTTTAAATTGAGAGTTTTCTTTAGGTCTTTTTTGTATTATATAGATCAAAAGAAAGGAGCGTTACTTAGAAAGTAAAAAGTAAAAATAGAATTAATGAATAGGTAGGTGTCTTTATGTTTAATGTAAGAACTGATTTAGCTTTAGAGCAAAAGGAGTTATATGAAAAAACTTATAATAAGGATATAGAAGGAATACTTATAGAAGAAGAAAAGATTGAAGATATAATAATTACTACCGTGGATATTTTAGATGAAGTTGGAGAGAAAAAAATGGGGAAAGGCAAAGGGCGTTATGTAACTATAGACATGCCATTGTGCACTACCTATGATATAGGATTAAAAGAGCAGGTTATACATTTATTAGCAGGAAGCCTTGAAAAAATTATAAAAGTAGATGATAAAGCACCAGTGTTAGTTGTAGGACTTGGAAATGCAGGAGTAACACCAGATGCTCTAGGACCTAAAGTTATAGATAAAATAATCATTACAAGGCACCTAGAAACGATTATTCCCGATGAAATAGAGGAAAACTTGCGCTCAGTATGTGCTTTAGCTCCAGGTGTTTTAGGAACTACAGGGATAGAGACAGGAGAGATAATAAAATCTGTAGTTGATAGAATACAGCCAAAACTTGTTATATGTGTTGATGCACTTTCTTCAAGAAGGTTATCAAGATTATCTAGAAGTATACAAATTTCTAATACAGGAATTTCACCTGGTGGAGGTGTTGGAAATAAAAGAATGAATATTAATTTTGAAGCTTTAGGTGTACCAGTAATAGCTGTAGGTGTTCCCACAGTAGTTGATGCTGGAACAATAGCTAATGATGCTATTGATTTAGTTATAGATGAACTTATAGAAAAGTCTAATAATCAAGACTTTTATACTATGCTTAAAAATATAGATAAACAAGAAAAAGCAAATATGATTAGAGGCCTTTTAAATCCTTATGTAGGAGATTTAATGGTTACTCCAAAAGAAATTGATGAAGTTATTGAATGCATTGCACAAGTAGTTGCTAATGGTATTAATATAGCCTTGCAACCTAATATGCATCCTGATGATATTTTAGAATTTTTAAATTAGTTGACATAATATTTAAGCCCTCCTCATATATTCAAATATAGAGGAGGGTGATATTTTGACTAAAACAAAAAATTTAGATATTAATATAATGGTAAAAGCACCTATAGGGATGATAATGTTTTTTGTTATTACAGTGTTTTTTTCTTGTAGGTTTGTAAAATTAGTTTTTGAAAATGAAGATATAGGATTGCACCCGTATGTGCAAATATTAAATATGGGTAACTAAAACTGTTGTAGTAAATTAGATAAGACTATACAAGTACGTATAGAAATATAGATTTAAAAACAGGAAGCCCTCTGTATCTAGTGATAGGTGCAGACTCGGAGTTAATTGCTTTTAACCCCTAAAGCCTTACGACCAAAGCAAAGCTAGAAATGGCAAGTGTAACGGTGCGAAAGCAGAAAAAAATGTAAGGATGGCATAGGCTGAAAAAAATCCAATTAGGTTTTATGAGAGGAATATTGTGAGACATAAAATTTGTTGGGCGCTAAGTGTTTTAACAATGGGTGTTTAGCAGGGAATATCCTAAGTCTTTTGATATGGATAACCTTCAACGACTATCCCCTTGAGGGGGAGTAAAGCCACAAGCAAAGGGTGGAAGAAAAATGCCGTATCTCTTTTAGAGATAAAGATATAGTCTACGCTTATGTGAAAGCATAAGAGGTCTGCTCAAAAGGGTAAGACTGCTATAATGTTGCGAATTATAGTGAATGAGAAAAGTATAAAAATTTCATAAATGTAGGATGAATTAAAAAATGCCTACGTTGGAAATATATATTTTTCGTATCGGAATGCCTATAGTTGAAACTACTACATATGATGAAAGTATATTTGAAAATTTTGAAAGTTTAAATTCGATATTAAGAGAAACATTTTGGCTTAATAATGTTAGTGCACAGACAATAATAGGAACTCAAATACCCATGTTTAAAGATTATGATTTATTAGTACAAAATGAAATAAAAGAAGATGATGTTAATTTAGATTCGTTTGTTTTAAATGAAGAACAAGTTATAAAAGAGAAGGATAAACCTATAAACAAAGAAGATAATTTAAATGGAATTAGAAATCCACAAATAGTTAAGACTTTAGATAATAGTAAACCACAGGTTCTAATTTATCACTCCCATACTGACGAAGGATTCAATGTTCAAAAAGATTTTACTCCTGATAGAACAAAGAATGTTGTAGGAGTAGGGGAGCTTATTGCTAAGGAATTAGAAGAATATTATGGGATTTCTGTAGTTCATGATAAAACTAAGCATGATGCATCTTATTTAACAGCTTATAATAGATCAAATGAAACATTACAAAGTTATAAGGGCAAGTATAACTTTGATATGATAATAGATTTGCACAGAGATGGTATCATACCAAAAGAAAATCCAAAGTCTAGAAGTTATTATAAGGATATAGTAACTACTCAAATGAATAATGAGTCTTTAGCAAAACTTATGTTTGTTCATTCAACAAATACTCAATATGCACAAAGTTCAAGTAGTATAAACCAAAGAATGAAACAAAATGCAGATAAGTTATTCCCAGGTCTTGTAAGAGAAATAAAGGTATTTAATAAAAGTAGGTTTAATCAAGAGGTAATGCCTAATTCTGTTTTAATAGAAGTTGGAGCAGAGGTTACGCATCCTGAAGAAGCCATGAATGTTGCGAAATATATAGCAAGACTTATAGCCGAAGAGGTTAATTATAAAGATAATTTGAAATAGAATAATTAATAAAGTGAATATAATTGGTTAAATTTGGGCACCCTTATAGATAGTAAATCTAAGGGGTGTTTTAATTTTGAAAAAGTTTTTAGCTACTATTATAATAGGACTAACATTTATAATGGTTATATGGGGAACGTTTACTATAAATTTGTCAGCAACAGAAGTTTTTGCTAATAGTAAATATGAAATAAATAATGTTGACTATAAAAAAATAAAAGAAGATACAGGCCTTGACCTTGAAAAACTTAGTAAAGATGATTCTTTTATGAAAACCTACAGAGAAAATAATAATTTTACTATTGTTGTTGGAAATTATAAAATAAATTTAGTAGACTCATTTTTAGGTAGAATTTTTATTACTTGCATAGATACGATAGATAAAGGAATTAACAATTTAAAAAATTTTATGGATGAACTGATTTATTAACTAAAATTTAATACTAACATTTATAAGATAAGTTGTGG
>JBOFRC010000031.1:0-1107 GCA_051650825.1 Sarcina sp.
CATAAAAATCTGAATATTTAATGCCATTTTATTGTTTTTTTGTTTATTCCTAGGCTTACACATGCTAAATATGTGGTTTTATGTTTAGTCATTTGTACATAAGGTTAATTTAGGTTGTTGATGGTTAGAAAATGGCACTTCTTGTGAGCCAGTGAGTTCACACCAAGTGTCACTTCTGCTTTAAGCTCAGGGTGCGAGCAATCGTTCAAGTGGCTGAACATAAAACTATAGTCCGTTTTGTTTGTTTTTTGGTCAATCTGCACTTTGACAAATTGACTTTCAACGTGATGATATCAAGCTACCATAGATTCAAGACCTTGATCGCTGTTGAGTGTAACGATAGAGGGAAAAACGTTGTGCACGAGATACACCAGAGCTCGTATGTGCACAGAACCTATTTCACGTATCTGAATAAGATGCACAAGAGCTTGAACGAGGGGGCTGTTAATTATGGCATGAAGGACGTTTGGAACCAATTAAGAACATTGTGGGCTATATGTTCTTATTTGCCTTTCTGTCACTGTGCATTGGTGAGCGGTGAATTTGTATGCTGAGCAGAGGTTGGACAGGACGCTAACGAAGTTTTGTCATGCAGACGTGTTTAGTGTCACCACTATATTGTACACCTGAACGAATAAAACACCTGTTGAAATGTACCATTGTGTCTGTATCTTAACTCGGTATAAAGAAACATAGAATAACGCCGTGTCATAGGCAATTTGTGACACAGCGGCATAGTCCACATCATGTTCATGATGAGGGAGCTCGCAGAACACGGTTGCTTATATTTGTGTCACAAATATTGTGTGAGCGTAATGAATTAAAACCAGGACCATAGGATATTGTCATTTGAAACACCTTATTTTACACAAGCACTTGAAATGTATGCAATCAGGCCTGAACCTATATGCACATAACTCAATGCAACCTTGTATACCATGAAAAAGCCAGTGTCAGATAAATGTGAGACTTGTAACTGTAAGGAATCTGTTGAACATGTGCGGATGGGATGTAGGAGGTTCAATGTAGAAAGAGAAAGACTGAAGGGCAGAGTAGTAGAGATGGGCAGGGAGTGGAGCATCAAAGGTCTGTTACAGACAGGAGATA
>JBOFRC010000032.1:0-38373 GCA_051650825.1 Sarcina sp.
TAAATTCTCATTCTATTATAACAAAATTTCACTTTCAAATTAAAGATAAAATTAAAAATCTCACTATGTTTTAAAAAAACTTAGTGAGATTCTATTCTTTCGTCCTAATTTTCAGCAAAATAGCTCTTTATTTCTTTCATATCATCGTCCATCATAACATCTTCATCTTCAACATTATTTAGACCACTTATATTTACTTCTCTTGTATAATCAAAGTCAGAAATTTCTATTCCCTTTTCCTCTATAGCTTCTTCAGATTCTGGTTTTGTGACATTAAAGTTTTTAACAAAATCCCTCTCTAAGTCATCAAAAGTTTCCATTTGGAAGTTCATAAAGTTTCTAAACTTAGCTCTAAATTTAATAAATTCTTGTTTAACTAGGTCATAATCATCATTTATTTGTAAAACATCACTATGAGCTTTATCTAAAATCTTTTGAGCTGTATCATTAGCTTTTCTAATTATTCTATCAGCCTCATCTTGTGCTGTTTTTCTTGATTGTTCTGCTGTTTCTTGAGCTAAGATTAAAGTGCTTTGAATCGTACTCTCCATTTGACTATGGTGATTTAACTTTTCATTAGCATTTTCTAATTTTTCTTTTAATTTAGAATTTTCTTTGTATAAAGCTTCATATTCTTCAACTACTCTATCTAAAAACTCATCAACCTCATCTTGAACATATCCTCTTATACCTTTTTTAAATTCCTTATTATTTATTTCCATCGGTGTTAATTTCATTATTCAAATCTCTCCCTAAGTATATTTTAAAATTGTAAGTTTTAATCTCCCATTTTTCGTAACACCCAGAGTTTCCTTCACTTTAAATTTTCCTACTCCTCTAATGGTGATCCTAGTATCTTCTTCTACTTCTATAGTTTTACTAAAAACTTTAGCATAATCAACTAATACTAAACCTTTATCTATAAGTTCATTTGCCTTGCTTCTTGATAACTTAGCAAGTTCAGATACTATTGCATCAAGCCTATTAGATGATATATTTACAGATAACTCCTTGTAATTTACACTAGGAATATCTGCATAAAAATCTAATATCCCACATTCACAGTTTAACTTTTTTATCTTATGTAAATTCTCTACAACATATAACGCTATATTTTCTTCGGCCGCTAAATAACAAATATCATCTCTAAGTAATATAAGATCTCCAAGCTTCTCTCTTTTTATTCCAAGGCCCATTATAGAACCTAAATAGTCTTTATGTTCAAGACCTTGAAACTTAGTATTACATTTAATTTGTATAAGCTTAATAGGATACTCATTCCACTCATTTTTATTAAATGCAATCATCCTTCTATCTGAGTCAGAAAAGATTCCAAAAGAACTTATTTCTATATTCTTGCTAGAAAGTTTTTCGAGCTCTTTCCATACAAAAGGTGGATAAAATTCATCACTAAATAAAGTAATTCCTCTACTAGTAGCTTTTTCATAAAGGTTATATAGCTTTAGAATATCTGCATCAACTTTTCCGTCAAACTTCTTTAAAAAGTATTCTTTATTCATAAACTATTTCCAGTTAAAAATCCCTTTTGAACTTAACTCTGATTTTAATTCATTACTAACATGAACGTTTGAAGGTGATACTATATATACTCTATTTTCAATATCATCAAGATTTCCATCTAATGCATATGCTGCACCACTAACAAAATCTAATAATCTTCTAGCAACTTTAGTTTCTAAAGCACTAGTATTTATTATAACTATATTTCTATTTCTAAGTGCTGTACAAATATCTACAGATTCATCATACTTAGTTGGTCTTGTAATAACAACTTTAGCATCTGCTGCTGAATGTATACTAACTACTTTACTATTATTTGTTGCTGGCATAAATTGTTGTTGCTGCTGTTGTTGCTGTTGTTGAGGTGCTGATTTTGTTACTGATTCATAACTTTGATCTTCTTCCTCATCATAGTAATCATCATCCTCAAAATCTTCTTCTTCATTAAACCCAAACATTGACTTAAACTTATTCATAACTTCCATTTTTAATTCCTCCTAAAATTCCATTAAAATTATTTTCTGTGTAATAACAATATTATGTCATCCTAAAACTCTTATAATATATAGTTATTTATATATTCTTTCTCCAAAAATACCTTGTCCAACTCTTATCATATTACTACCTTCTTCAATAGCTATTTGATAATCTGATGACATTCCCATAGATAAAATTTCCATCTTTACGTTTTTATATTGTTTAACTTTAATTTCATCAAAAATTTCTTTAGTTTTTCTAAAATAAAATCTATTTTCTTCGTCGCTTCCTTTTGGTATTATTACCATAATACCCTTAATCATCAAATTTTTACATTGTTCTATTGTTTTAATTATATCATATATATCTTCTTCAAGAACACCATATTTTTGTTGTTCTCGTCCAATATTTATTTGAATTAAACCATTAGCAATTATATTTTGCTTTGAAAAAACTTTTTCTATTTCATTTATTAATGAAACATTGTCAATTGAATGAATCAAATGAACTTTTCCAACAATATATTTAACTTTATTCTTTTGCAAATGACCAATTAAATGCCATCTAACATCCTTATAGAAATTTTCGTATTTTTGACATAATTCTTGAACCTTATTTTCGCCAAAATCTCGAATTCCTAAATCATATGCTATTTCTAAATCTTCTAAAGGTTTTGTTTTAGATACAGCTATAAGCTCTACATCCTCAGGTATAGACTTTTTAAGGGTTTCTATATTATCTTTTATGTTCATAACAATTCACTCCTCTCTATACTATTTTATACTATTCTTTATTTTTTTCAAATTTTATTTATAATTTTAACATAAAATTTATTTATAAATATTTCTTATAGTAGAAAATTTAATAATAATAAAGTTAAATTCTTAATTCTTCTCAATTTTATCAAAATTAACATCTCTATGGTATTTTGGTATTTTTACGTTATCTGATATGTTTTTTTCTATTTTAATCCCTCTATTTTCCAAACTTTTAAATTTACTAGTTCCATCATTAATTCTTGCTAAAATTTTTTTTGGATTTCCAACAACTTTTATAACAAACGGTGCTGGTTCTTTTACATCATCTATCTTTAAAAATTGCCCACCACACTGCACATAACTATTTATTGTAAGACGTCTATCATTAATTGAAATTGCCTGCGCACCTGCAGCCTTTAACTCATTTAAAACTTCATTTATATCGTTATCATGTATTGTTTTTTGTCTCATAATAAAACTATCACTAGCTTCAAACTGATTCACATCACCATCTTCTAACTTTATAATAATACCTTCACCTTCAATATCATTTATCCCTATAAGATTTAGATTATTTTCAAGCTCTTTGTTTATCTCATCTCTTTGTGTATATTTTTCTATTTTTTCATTTAATTTTTTATTATCGGCCTTTATTACATTTATATCTGATAAAATTCTAAATCTATCTTCATAATATTTTTGATACTCATCTAAGCTCATACTTTTATCTCTAGATATATTTAAATTTACAGATATTAAAATTCCAGATATTAGCGCAGCAGTAAAAAGTAAACTACTAACTTCTGAATTTTTCATCTACTCTTTACTCCTCGCTTTATCTAGCATAGTTCTTCTTCCAATAGCAAAATTTTGGAATATCCGTCCACCAAATACTATTACTGCTGCTAAATGTAATGGTATGCCAAGTTTTTCTCCAATAAACACCAAAATTGCTGCAAGTGCTGCATTACCTAAAAAACCTGTAATAAAGATATCACTTCTAAATTTATTTTCAATAATAGCTTTAATAGCTCCAAATATAGCATCTAATGCTGCTAAAATTGCTATAGAAACATACGGAGAAAACTTATCTGGTATATATCCTGGTGATATAACTCCTAATAAAATCCCAACTAATAACCCAACAAAAACTACCATTTACTTTACTCCTTTGCTTTACTTAAAAATTCGCTATTAAGCCCCTCATTACTTTTATTAATTGCTACTTCTGACTTTTCTTCAATCACATAACGATAATTTATAAGAGAACCAAATTTCATTTCATTACTAAATGTTATTCCATTTGTTAGCTTATCAATATCCCCTATAGCTTTTATAACTATAGGTTCATTTGGAGATATTCTTCCCTCGTCTCCTATCCAAATTGCATTATTTACGTATTTAATGCCTGTTTGCATTGTTATTCTATAATCATTTATAGAAATAGCCTCTGCCTCTGAAAACTTAAGCAAATTTATGATATGTGTCAATTCACTTTCTCTTATAGTTGTAGCATTTTGTCCTACTAAAAGTGGTGATTCCATAGTTATATAAAGAATAATCCCCTCACCTTTTACATCTTCCTCTCCAAGTATCATTCTACTTTTATCTAATAAATCTTTTACTTCTTTTTCAACTTGTCCCTCTGATACCGCTTGTTCTTCTATTCTATCAATAGACTCCTTAAGAGTTTTATTCTTAGCTAACAACTCTTGTTTTTCTTGCTTTAGTCCTTCTAACTCTAGCATCATTTCTTCTTTATCCCCAGAACTTATATTATTTATATTTTTTGATTTAATTGTCTTAAACTGAGAAATAACTAAAAAACTACAAAGTGCGCAAACTATACCTAACGATACTTGTGATTTTTTTTTCTTCATATCGCTCTCCTCACTTCACCTAAAATTTATCCACTATTAAGGTTCTTCACTTCCTAAAGTATTAACTTTTTCATCCTCACTTTGTCTAGTTTCTTCTTGTAGATTCTGTATTTTCCCTTGTTCTTCAGAGAATTCACCATCTACAGTTGCTTCATCTTGTGAAATTTCCTTATCTTTATCTAAAACCTGCGTATCCTCTTTCTTTGTCTTATTTATATTCTCATTTTCTGACTCTAATTTAATTACTGGATGCTCTAAAACACTGACATCTATATAACCATGTGTAAAATTAATGTTTTCTGAATTGATAATATCCATAGCTTTTTGATATTTCAAATCTAAATCTACGGGTTTTCCAAGTATTATTTTTATTTCATTTACATAAATACTTATAGACCCTCTATCAGTTAAATTCAAATCACTAAAAATGCTTTCTTTTTGTTTTTCAATTAAATTATTCCCTACATCATGAGCTATTTTGGTTATTTCATCACTATTAACAATTCTCGCTCCTATTTCTAAATTATCTGGAACGAGTCCAAACAAAGCTACTAAAGATAAATCTTTATCATCTTCTAAAATATCCATAATATATAATTGATTATTTAAAACATATACCTTTTCTTCGTGTATAACTTTATAAAACATTTTTCTCTCTTTAACGCTTATCGATATAGTATTAAGATTTGTCCTTTTTACCTCAGCACTTTCTATGTATGGATTTTCTCTAACTTTATCTTTAATTATATTTGTATCTAAAAGAAACACATTTTTCCCTTCTATTTCTTTTTTATCTATTATTCCTGCTTCTTTTAGCATTTTATTTCCCATAACCACTACTTTTTCAATATTAAAAATAGGTGATTTTAAAAGAAATACTCCTGTTGCTATAATAATAATCAAACTAACAAAAGCAATCTTCTTACGCCTTTTCTTCTTATTTTTTTCTTTAAAATATAATTCTACTTTCTTGCTATTTTTCTTAACTTTATGTTTGTCCATAACTTACCCCTCAAGCTACCTTTACTTTCCATAATAAGATTATAATACCATTATAAATTATTAATTTCATTAATTTGCACTAAATTTTAGTTAAAATTAATAATTTATTCTAATTTTTTTCAACAAAAAAACTACTGAATATAATTCAGTAGTTTTTTTTTAAATTTTCTTTTTACAAAATCTAGAAATATTAAGCAAAACGCCCATAGCAAACAAATTAATACATAGTGCTGTTCCACCATAACTCATAAACGGTAAAGGTACTCCTGTAACCGGCATAGATCCTGTTACAACTGCTATGTTAATAATTGCTTGAACTCCTATTATAGATGTAATACCCAGTGCTAAAAATCTACCATAAGAATCTTTTGCTGTTATAGCTATCACAATTCCTCTATATACAAAAAACACAAATAATAGTATTAAAAATATGCACCCTATAAGACCTAATTCCTCAGCAATTATAGCAAAAATAAAATCATTATGTGGCTCTGGAAGATACATAGTTTTTTGTCTTGATTCGCCTAAACCTAATCCAAAAAGGCCTCCCGAACCTAAAGCATAAAATGACTGTATAATTTGATATCCTGTAGCACTAGGATCTGCCCACGGGTTCATAAAACTCATAATTCTTTTCATTCTAAATGGAGCAATTAAAACTGCTAAAGTTGCCATTGTTGCCCCAAAAGAAAATAATATTCCCATGTGCTTCAATTTTGCGCCAGCAGCAAAAATCATTATTATAGCAGTTATTAAAATTACACCAGCTATACTAAGATTTTTTTGAACTATAATTAGCACAGAAAAAAATGCTGCTACACCTAAAACTCTTAATACTCCTTTTTTAAAGCTTTTAATTTCTGCTCCCATATCAGATAATTTTACCGCCATAGCAAGTACAACAGCATATTTTACAAATTCTGATGGTTGCACAGTAATAAATCCAAACTTCAACCATCTTGTAGCTCCAAGTGCTGAATGTGTCATTCCTGGAATTTTCAATATTGTTATCATTACCATTAAAAAAGAAGCCGCTAAACCTATCATTACTAACTTTTTGTAATATTTATAATTTATCCTAGAGACTACATACATTCCTATTAGTCCAATAACTGCAAAAGCAGCCTGTCTTACAAAGAAATATGAACTATTTGAATAATCAATAATTCCCTTGTAGAAACTAGCACTATATACCATTATTACACCAAAACTTAAGATTACTAATATAACTACAAGAAGCGCATAATCAAAAGGATAATCTTTCAAACTATTCTTAGTTCTCTTTTTTCTTGACGAAGTCTTCAAACCCCTCATTAAATTTCCTCCCTTAAATTTTCCTCTCACCCTTTTTTCTCATTGTTTAATTTAAATTGATAGGAATCCTATAAAACATAAAATTACTGTAATAATTGAAAATACAGAAACTATTTTTGTTTCGCTCCAACCGTTATGTTCGAAATGATGATGTATAGGAGCCATTTTAAATATTCTTTTCTTTCTGATTTTATATGATCCAACTTGTAATATAACTGATACAGTTTCTAAAACATAAATACCACCAACTATAGCAAGTAAAAGAGGCATTTTAAGTAATAATGCAACTGTAGCAACAGCTCCACCAAGCGCTAAAGATCCAGTATCCCCCATAAAGACTCTAGCTGGGAAAGCATTAAATTTTAAGAAACCTAAAAGTGCTCCTGCAAGTGCAACACAGAAAATAGCAAGACTCATATGTCCTGTCTTATAACTAACTATTGCAAAGAATGTTGCAACTAAAACAGTAACTGATGTTGCAAGACCATCAAGTCCATCTGTTAAGTTAACAGCATTACTTGCTCCTGCAAAGTAAAGTATTACAAGTGGTATATATACATATCCAAGATTTAACTCAAAAGTAGTAAATGGAATGTATATAGTTGTTCCAACTGTTCTTTGAGCATAATAGGCAAGAGCTCCTGATACAATTAAAAGTAAAATCATTTTTTGCCATGCTCTAAGCCCTAGATTATTCTTATGTATTATCTTAAGAATATCATCTAAAAATCCAACAAGTCCAAATCCTAAGAAAGCTAAAACTACTGCGATTATTTCGCTTGTATGTTCAACATTTGAAACAATTCCAACTACTAATGCTACTATTGCTGTTGATACTATAAATATAATTCCTCCCATTGTAGGTGTTCCGGCTTTTTTCAAGTGACTTTGCGGCCCGTCTTCTCTTATATTTTGTCCAAATTTAAGTTTGTGTAAAAGTGGTATAAAGAAAGGTCCTATTATCACCGATACTATAAAGCCAGCTATAAGAGCCGTCAGTATTCTTACGTCTATTAATCCATTTAATATCTCCATGTTTTTTTTGCTGCTAAGACACCCCTAGCAGCTTCACCTCCTAATGTGTTCTTTAAACTAAAGCATTTGTTATTTCTTCAAACTTTAAACCTCTTGAAGCTTTAATTAGAATTATATCATCTTTTTCTATAGATTTTTTTAATTCTTTTATAAGTTCTTGTTTATTTTCATATAATTCACATCCACTGCCAAATCCTATCTTGATAAACTCAGCAAATTGACCTAAAACAAATAACTTTTTAATCCCTTTACTTTTAGCATACTCTCCTATTTCTTTATGAGCTCTCTGTGACTCTGCTCCAAGTTCTCTCATAGTTCCTAAAACTGCTATTTTGTCATTTCCACTAAGTGATATTAAAACATCTATAGCTGATTTTACAGAGTCAGGGCTTGAGTTATAACAATCATCTAAAACCTTATACCCATTAGCATCTTTTAAATCTAATCTCATAGATGTTATTTCAATCTCAGAAATTCCTTTTTGCATTTCATCAATAGATACAAAAAGTTCTTTTGCTACTGCATATGCTAACATAAAATTAGACACATTATGCTTTCCTGGCATAGGAAGATTAAATCTTTGTCTTAAATCACCATCTACAATTTCAAATGTTGATGATAAACTATTGAACTCAATGTTCTCAGCTCTAACATTTAAATTTGTTGTAATTCCTGTTTTAATAACTTTATACTTTTTGTCATTAATACTTTCTAACATATCATCATTTCCATTTACAATTAGCACATTTTCATTTGAAAAGTAATCTGCTATTTCCATCTTAGCTTTCAAAATATTTTCTCTAGTTTTTAAATTTTCTATATGAGAAATTCCAATATTAGTTATAGCAGCAATTTCTGGTCTTGCAATATTAGCTAAATAACTTATCTCTAGAAGATCGCTCATTCCCATTTCTAAGATTGCTATATCATAACTACTATCAAGTTCTAAAATCATAAGAGGCAGTCCTATATGGTTATTAAAATTCCCCTTAGTTTTAAAAACTTTATACTTTGAACTTAAAACAGCCGACATAATATCTTTAGTTGATGTCTTACCTGTTGAACCAGTTATTCCTACAACCTTTATATCTAATTTATTTCTATAAAAATTTGCAAGATTTGCAAGAGCATCTTGTGTATTTTCAACTTTTATTATTGCAACATTTTCATCTACTTCTTTTTCATCAAATAAAACTTCTTCTACAATAACAACGCTAGCGCCCTTTTCAATTGCAACTTTTGCATATTCATTTCCATTAAAATTCATACCTTTTAGAGCTATAAATATGCTACCTTGCTCTATTTTCCTAGTATCAGTTGATACTTTTAATCCTGTGTATTTCTTAGGACTTTTAACTGCATATCCTTTTACAGCTTCTAAAATTTCATTAAAGTTTAACTCTAACATACTAGACAACTCCTATTTATCTAAAATTTCATAAATTACTTTTCTTTCATCAAAATCTATAGTCTCATCTTTTAAAATTTGATAAGTTTCATGACCTTTTCCCGCTATAAGAACAACATCACCTTTTGTAGCAATATTCATAGCTTTTTCTATAGCATCATGTCTATTTTCAATAACTTCATAATTAGTATTTGAAAGAGGACTAACTATGTCATTTATTATACTCATAGGCTCTTCTGTTCTTGGATTATCAGATGTTATTATTGCAATATCTGATAAATCACAAGCTATTTTCCCCATTTGTGGTCTTTTAACTTTATCTCTATCTCCACCACACCCTACTACTGTTATGATTCTAGCTTTTGCGAAACCTTTTATAGTTGATAAAATATTTTCAAGACCATCTGGTGTATGTGCATAATCTATTATTATGTTATAGTCTAGATTTCTCTCTGTAGCGACCATTTCACATCTACCAGGAATAACTATATTTTTTATTCCCTCTTTTATACTATTTAAATCAATACCTAACTCATAAGCTACAAGTATAGTTCCAAGAGCATTGTGAATATTATATTCACCAGGAATATTTATCTCAAACTTTTCAACTTTAGTATCTATTGTTAATTCAAACTCTGATCCTTTTTCATTCATTTTAATTTCAGATGCTTTAAAGTCAGAATCTTTTTCTATTGAAAATGTTACTTTTTTTGTATTAATATTTTTCAAATCATTTAAAACTTTCATTCCATACTCATCATCTAAATTAATTACTGATACCTTAGAACGTTCAAATAATTTGAATTTAGCATTATAATAATTTTCAAAAGTTTTATGGAAGTCTAAATGATCTCTTGTAAGGTTGGTAAATATTCCTGATTCAAACTCTAAACCATATACTCTATCTAAATCTAATGAATGAGATGAAACTTCCATAACACAATATTCAACATTTTCATCTGCCATTTGTTTAAATAGTTCATGAAGTTCGAATGACTCAGGAGTTGTTCTTTCTGTTTCTAACTTTTTATCACCTATATAATTTGCAATAGTTCCTATAAGCCCTACTTTTTTTCCGGCTTTTTCAAGTATAGACTTAATAATAAATGCAGAAGTAGTTTTACCATTAGTTCCTGTTATACCAATTAATTTTATTTTATCTTTTGGGTTATCAAAGAAATTAGATGAAATTACAGCTAATGCTTTTCTAGTGTCATCAACCTTAATTACAGTAACTTCTGATGGTAAATCTATATCATCTGATACTATTACAGTTGTAGCTCCATTTTCTACAGCTCCTAATGCAAACTTGTGTCCATCAACTTTAAATCCTTTAACACAAACAAACATATCATTTGTTTTTACTTTTCGATTGTCATAACATACATTTTCTATGATTGTCTCATCATTTCCTTGTATTACTTTATAACTTAAATTTTTCAATAAATCTTTTAAAAGCATATCTTCACTCCTTAATTCTTATGCACAAGCTTTTACTTTAATTCATAAAAATTAGCATGCAACCTAGCATGCTAATTTGATATCAAACTAATCTGCGGTCAATGTAAATATTATGGTATCACCTTTTCTAACTACACTTCCCTCACTTTGACTTTGCTTTGCTATAATTCCTTCTCCGTCAAAACTAGCATTTAAACCTATTTTATCAATAAGACTTTTTGCCATTTCCTTAGAATAGCCTATAAAGCTTGGAACTATAACATCTTTATTATAATTAGAACTACCACCTGTGTAAAGTTTTATCTCAGTTTCATCACCTACAGTATATCCTGCTTTTGGTAACATATCACTTATATATTCATCTTCGCCTTCTATACTATATTTTAAACCTGATTCTTTCAAAATTTTCTTTGCCTCAGAGGTTTTCATTCCTCTTACCTCTGGAATTATTATATCATAATTCATATCTTTCGAAGCATTAAAATAAGAAGGTTTCAAATAATTAAAAATATCTTCATAAACCATCTTTGCAACAGGTGTAGCTATTACTCCTCCATAATAAGCACCACCTTTTGGATTGTCTATTGATATAAATAAAGTTAACTTTGGATCATCTGTTGGTACCATCGAAATATATGATGCTACATAACCGCCCCCATAACCTCCTGTTTCCTTTACTTTCTGCGCTGTCCCTGTTTTTCCTCCTATTTTATACCCTTCTATATACGAATTCTTAGCTCCCCCTTCTATTACTACACTTTCTAATATATCTCTAAACTCACTAGTTGTTTCCTTACTAATGACATCTTGCTTAATAGTAGGTTTAAATTCCCTACTCACGCTCTTACTACCATCTTCATTCATTGAACTTATTTCCTTCATAATATGTGGCTGTATTAAATCTCCACCATTAGCTATTGCATTAAAAGCTGCCATAAACTGTATCATATTAACAGTATTAGTTTGTCCAAATGATATAGTTGCAAGGTCTTGGTCTGTTATTTTATCAACTCTTTTTATAATCCCATTAGCTTCTCCTGGTAAATCAACTCCTGATTTTTTTCCTAAACCATATCTTTTTATATATTCCGTTAACTTTTCAGCTCCTAATCGCTCTCCAAGTTTCATAAATCCTGGATTACAAGAATTTTGAACAATACCTTCAAATGTTAAATCTCCATGTCCTCCTTTTTTCCAACATTTTATAGGCCTACCTCCGTTTATACTAACAGCACCAGAGCAATGAAAAACTTCATTTTCATATACTAATCCCTCTTCCATAGCTGCTGTTGCTGTAATAACTTTAAATATCGATCCTGGCTCAAAAGTATCTGACACTGCTCTATTTCTCCACATTTTTTGAATTTGTTCTCCCTCTGTTGCACCTGAAAAGCTCTCAAAGCCTTCATATGGATCATTCAAATCAAAATTAGGATAATTAACAAGTCCTAATATTTCTCCATTCCTTGGATCCATAGCTATTATACTTACAGTATCTGCATCATTTTTTTCATGAGTTATTTTTGCTGCTTTTTCTAAAAACTCTTGAATTTGTAAATCTATAGTTAATGTAACATCATTTCCATCAACAGGAGGTATAAATCTAGAAATTATTGCTCCATCATCATCTACTTCAGTTGTTCTTTCTGTTATTCTAACACCTTGTATTCCAGCTAAATCTTTGTCATACATAAGTTCTACGCCAGTTAATCCTTTTCCATCTGAATTAGTACTACCTATAACATGAGCAAGAATACTATCATTTGGATAATACCTAACTGTATCTGGTGATACCATAATTCCACCTATATTTAAATTTTTAACATTATCTGCCATCTCTTTTTCTATTCTTCTTGCAAGTATAGCACTTTGTGCTGGTGCACCTGATGGAAGTCTAAAGTTTAATTGTTTCAAAACTTTGCTTTCTTCCATTTCTAAAGATCCTGATAATTTTTTTGCAAGTTCTTCATTTGTTGTTCCATTTTCTTTATTATATTTAGCAACTGCTTTTAAATCTATATCTACCCTATATACATTTCCACTTACAGCAAGTTCTTCTCCATTTCTATCTAAAATCTTTCCTCGCTTTGCTGATATTTTAACATCACTAGTCCACTGATCTATTGCCATTTTAGAATATTCATCATAATTAAAAATCATAACATAACTTACTCGTATCATTAATGCTAAAATCATTGCTAATAGGATTCCTCCAGATATAAGTATACGTCTTTTTAAAGTTGCGTTATCACGAAAATTTTTCATCCCCTCTCCCCCTGAACATAAAATTAAGGATGTACTAATCTTAGTACATCCTTAAATAATATGTTAATTATCCTAATTAAATTACTTAACTTTTCCATTTTCTTCTTTTACATTGAATTTAATTGAATCTCCAACTTTAATTTTTTTATTATGCTTAACCCCCTGCCCTATTATAACGCCATTTTCCTTATCAAACTTTCCTGACAAACCAAATTGTCCAAGAATACTTTTAGCACTTTCTACAGTATGTCCTACTAAATTAGGCATATTTATATTTTTATCAACTGTATTTCCTTTTGTAAGCTCTAACTCAATTGTAGTATTTTTCTTAACTATAGTTCCTGGTAAGACATTCATTTTTGCAACTATACTACCCTCACCACTAACATTTACCTTTAAATTTTTTAATTCTAAGGCTCTTACAGCCTCTTCTTTCTTCTTTCCTCTCACTTCTGGTAATACTATAGAATTAGCTGTTCCTGAATTAAAATCTATATCATTAATAGATTTATAACTTAGCATTTTCTCAAACATCTCTTTAATTATAGGTGCAGCCATTGAACTACCTGAAGCTACTCCATTCTTAGGATCTACAATTGTAACAAGCATACTCACCTTAGGATTATCAGCAGGCGCCATAGCAATAAATGATGCAATTCTTCCTGCACCATAGCCACCATTATCATCAACCATTTGTGCCGTACCAGTTTTTCCACCTATTTTAACACCTTCTATATACGATGGTAATCCGGTTCCATTTTCAACAACACTTTCTAAACATTCTCTTATCACTTTAGACGTTTCTTCACTTACCACTTGTACTTTTTCAAAATCAAAAGTGTCTTCAACTATAAGACCATTCTTATCATCCCTCAACGCAACTTCTTTCATCAAATGAGGCGTTATAAGATAGCCACCATTTATAGTTGCATTAAATCCTGTTAAAAGTTGTATCATACTAACAGCATTAGTTTGTCCAAATGATATTGTTGCTAAATCTGAATCACTCATATTTTCTGGTGTTTTTATTATTCCTTGAGCTTCTCCATTCAAATCTATGCCTGTTAATGAACCAAAACCAAATTCTTTTATATAATCATATAACCTCTCAGAACCAAGTTTCTTCCCAAGTTCCATAAATCCTACGTTACATGAGTTTTCTAATATTTGCATAAAAGTTTGTGGTCCATGTCCATCTCTTTTCCAACAATTAATACGTCTTCCATCTATTATCTTAAAACCTGTACAAACATAAGATTCTCCCTTGTTTGCAAGTTTTTCTTCTAAAGCAGCAGCTGCTGTTATAACTTTAAAAGTTGAACCTGGTTCATAAAGATCTGATATAATCCTATTTCTCCACATTTGTTGTGTCTTTTCGCCTTTAGTTTCCCCACTAAAAACTTCATACCCCTCATTAGGTAAATTAGGATTATAGTTTGGATTGCTTGCTAAAGCTAAAATTTCAGATGTATTAGGATCCATAACTAAAATATTTACAGCCTTTGCGTCATGTTCAACTAAAGCTTTTTTAGCCGCTTGTTCTGCAAAAAACTGTATTTTTTCATCAATTGTCAAAATTAAATCCTTCCCATCTATCGGCTCTGTAAAACTAGCTTTTTCATTAGGCAATTCATTTTGAAGTTTATCAAGTTCTGCAACTCTAACTCCTGAAACCCCTGAAAGAATAGAATTATAATAAAGTTCTATACCATTCAATCCTTCTCCATCAGAATTCACATTACCTAAAACATATGCTGAAAACTCGTTATTAGGATAATATCTTTTTGTATCAGAACTAATCAAAAGACCATAATAATTCAAACTTTTTATTGCATCTGCTTGATCCTTGCTAATTCTTCTTGCTAAAATAGCGCTTGTCGCATCTAAACCAGATTCAAGCTTCGCATCAAATTTTTTAAGTAACTCTTCTTTTTCAATTTGCAAAATTTCTGAAAGTTTTAAAATTAAAGTTTCTTTTTGTGCTGCCTCAGTTTGTTTCTCCTTATTCGCTTTTTTAGTTATAGTATTTCTTAAACTCACAAGATCTGCATCAACTCTGTAAACATCACCACTCAAAGCTAAATCTTTTCCATTTCTATCTAGTATACGACCTCTTTTAGCACTTATCTCTATTTCATTTAGAACTTGCTCTTTTGCTAGTTGTTTATAATGATTTCCTCGTATAATCACTCTAAAAACAGTCATACAAATTAAAATTAAAAATACTAGACCAGCTAAAAGCCCTAAAAATAAAGTTCTTTCTTTTACCTTAATACTAAATTCTGTTTGTTTTTTCCCCTTTTTTTTCACCAGAACTCCCCTCACTTATGTATAAAAATTAAGGATGTACTTTTAATAAGCACATCCATATTTTTTCTATTTCTAAGGTGTAATATTTATAGCATCTTCTTTAGTAGGATAAATCATATTTAACTTTTCCTTAGCTATTTTTTCTATCTTTTCAAGAGATATGCTTTCTGATATTTTTATATTTAAATCTTCATTATTTTCAGAAATAGTTCTACTTTGTTGTTTTAGCGCCTCAATATTGCTTTGCAACGTATGTATAGAATTAAACTTCAATAATATTACGCTTGCCATAAAAAATAGCACTACAACATAAAAAACTATTCTTTTTGCCTGCATTTTTTTAGCTATATCTTCTTGTCTTCTTTGATGCTTAATATATTTGTCCCTAGATTTTTTTCTTTCGTGTTCTGATTCTTTTCTCTTTGGTTCTAGTGTTTTTCTCTGTATATCATAATTATACTTCTCTAACCCCATACACTAAACCACCTTTTAATATACCATATTATAATTTTTCTAAAACTCTAAGCTTTGCACTTCTACTTCTTGGATTATATTCTAATTCCTCTTTTGACGCCTCTATTGGTTTTCTTGTTATAATTTTTACAATAGGTTCACTATTACAAACACATACCGGGAAACCACTTGGACATGTACAAGGATTAGTTAAATCTTTATAAGCTTTTTTAACTATTCTATCCTCAAGAGAATGGAATGTTATTATTGCCATACGTCCACCCTTATTTAATTTAGAAACTCCATCTTTTATAGTATTCCCTATAATTGCAAGCTCTCTATTAACTTCTATTCTAATTGCTTGGAATGTTCTCTTAGCTGGATGTGGTCCCTCTCTTCTAGCTTTTGCTGGAATTGCAGACTTTATTATTTCAACTAACTCAAAAGTAGTTTCTATAGGCTTCTCTTCTCTAGCCCTTATAATAAAATCAGCTATTCTTTTAGCAAATTTTTCTTCTCCATATTCTCTAATAACTCTAAATAATTGTTCAGTTGTATACCCATTTACAACTTCATATGCACTAAAGGCTTCTTCTCTATTCATTCTCATGTCTAAAGGAGCATCCTGCATATAACTAAAACCTCTATCTGCATTATCAAGCTGATATGATGATACCCCAAGGTCTATTAATATTCCGTCAACACCATTTATTTCTAAGCCTTCTAAGACATTTTTTATTTCTTCAAAATTGCTATGCACAAGAGTTGCATTTTTAAAATCTTTTAATTTTTCTCCCGCAGCTTTTAATGCATCTTTATCTTGGTCTATCCCTATCAATCTTCCTTCTTTATTTAAATGTTGTAAAATAACAGAAGAATGTCCTGCACCACCAAGTGTACAATCAACATAAATTCCATTTTCTTTTATATTTAATCCCTCTATACATTCATTTAAAAGGACTGAGATATGTTTAAACTCCATTTTGTTCTCCTTATACTCCTAAATCCATCATTTTTTCAGCAACTTCTGAAAAATCAATGTTTTTACTGTTATATTCTTCCCATTTTTCTTTACTCCAAAGTTCTACTCTACTTAGAACACCTATACTTATTACTTCTTTTTCTATACTAGCATACTCTCTAAGATTTGAAGGAATACTCCCTCTCCCTTGCTTATCAAGTTCTATTTCTGCTGCACCTGAAAAAAAGAATCTAACAAATGCTCTAGCTTCTTTATTACTTAGAGGTAAAGTGTTTAGTTTCTTTTTTAATTCTTCCCATTCATTTGTAGGATATACATAAAGACATCCATCAAGACCTTTAGTAATAAAAAATTTATTACTTAAAATTTCTCTAAACTTAGCAGGTATAATTATTCTATTTTTAGAATCTAAATTATGATTATACTCGCCTATAAACATATTTTTCTCCTACAAATCATATATTAGTAAATTAAAGTCTATCTAAAATTACTTATATATATAATTTACACCATATCACCATAACTTTGCAACCACTTTTAACCACTTTTCACCACTTTTTATTGTATTTCATTTAATAAATATTAATTTTATTATATAAACAGTTAATTTTTATAGCTTTTTTTATACAATATCATATATTATATTACAACTACTCATTATTTTTTTGACATATTTGTACGAGTAATATACAATTAAGTAGATATATGGGAGTAGATAGGGGCTGGTGTCTCTACAGGTCTTCAAAACCTAGTTGTGGTATTAATACTATCATTGGTGAGTTCGATTCTCACATATTCCCGCCAAAAATTTTATATATTAAAATACTCCATTTAAAAGGAACAATAAACTTCCTTTTAAATGGAGTATTTTTTAATATATAATAAATATTATTAACTTTTATCGTTATCTAAAAGAAAGGTAATATTTGAATAGCGCCTTCCTACTAACTAAAAAATCCAGCAACAGCTGTTACAATTCCAAGTATACATGTTGAAATATAAATTATAATCAATAAAACCTTTTCCCAATTTTTCAAAGCATATTTCTTAGGAAGAGTTTTAAAACCTAATGCAATAAGGAATCCTAAAACAATAGGAAGCAACATTGAATTTAAAACCTCAACTCCAAGTGTAAGTGGAACAAGTGGAATACCAGATAAAACTATAATACCAGATAAAACTATTACTGCTATATATATTCCATAAAATATAGGTGCTTCTTTTATTGTATTATCTAAACTACAAGGAACTTGTAACATTTCCCCAAGCGACCAAGATACAGCTAACGAAACAACTATAGCAGCTATAAGTGACGCCCCAACCATTCCAATTGCAAATAAAAATTTCCCTGCTGTTGTCCCTACAAATGGGATCAATGCATGAACTATTTGTTGAACACTATTAAGAGGTGCATTAGGATTTGTTTTTCCTATTGTAGCTGCAACTGTTATAACTATTGCAATAACAATAACCTGAGTTATTATTGAGCCTATAAGTGTATCTATTTTAGAAAACTTCAATCTATTTTCATCTAACTTTTTGTCAACAACTGCACTTTGTTGATAAAAAATCATCCAAGGCATAATTACAGCTCCAACATTTGCTGAAATTATAAGCCAATAAGAAGCACTTGTTAAGTTCTGATGAATCATCCCTTCAAGAATTTCAGCAGGGGATGGCTTAACAAGAAAAGCTATAACCAAAAATACTAACTCAAATAATCCCACAAATATAGCTATTTTTTCAACTCTTTTATATTTTCCAAATACTGTTATGACAATAAGACCTATTCCTGCAAGTGGAACTGTTATATAAGGTGAAACTCCAAATAGAGCACCCACCCCAAGAATTCCTGTAAACTCTGTTATTAAGGCCCCAACAACTGCAACAAATAATGTAATTACCGAAAACACTTCCCACTTTTTCCCAAAAGTATCTCTTATAAGCTCTCCATGACCTTTTCCTGTTGCAATCCCAAGTCTATTTGTAAGTTCTTGTACAAAATACAATATTGGAATCAAAATTAAATTTAAAAGAATTAATTTATACCCCCATTGAGCTCCTGACTGAGCTGCTGTAATTATTGAGCCAGCATCAGTATCTGCTAACATAACTGTAATTCCAGGTCCAAATGTAGCTAATAAAAGCATTATTTTTTTTATTTTAGATTTTTTATTTTTTCCATTTTCAAAAGCCATCGAATTATCTCTCAATAGTTTCACTCCCTTCCCCTATTAGTATCTGTTAATGTAATATTTTTAAACGACTATTTTTCTATACAAATAGCTATAATTTAAAATTTTATCGATATTTATATAGAAAAATAGCCCAATCTAAAAACTTAGATTGGGCTATATAAAAATTAGTATACCAAAATTCACAGTTTTATATTGTTTCCCCAATCAGTAGATTTATTATGTATCTCTTCTAATGCACACTGAATTTCAAAAAATCTTTTACCCTTCACAAATAATTCCAAATTGTGCAATTTTATATTTATAGCTTTTTGATTTAATAAGTATACCTTTATCTTATTTTGCAGATTCATAATAAACACCTCCTGATAAGTAATTTTCTTAATTCTATAACTGAATAGTCATCAGTTACTTTTCCATGTATTTATTATAACATCACTCAAAATAAAATCAATATTAAATAATAATTATTATTATTTAATATTGATAAAGAATTTATTTTATTCTATTTTAAAATAATTGTATAAAAAAAAGAGAGATTGTTACTCTCTTCTCATAGTATCTATAGATAATTTATCTTAAACTTTAAATTTATATTTATTTTATCTTTTCTAAATTTCCAATTATTGTAGTATTAATATCTAAAATATCTTTGATTTTATCTATTTCAAAACTTTCTAGTGCTAAAATAATAGCTTTATACGAATATTCGTTTTCCTTAGACTTATCAGAAATCAACTTTCCTTTTTTAGATAAACTTAAATTATTTTCTTTTATTTTTATCAAGTCTTTTTTTATTAACAATTCTACTACTCTATCTAAATCTCTTAAATCTAAACCTTTAATCTTTTCCATAAAAATCACTTTATTTATACTACTAAAATTTGATAGTATATTTAAAATAGACATTTCTTTGACTGTAACTCCTAATTCATTTGCATTTTTTAATGTAAACTCACTAAGTATCTTTGTTATTGAATAAAAACTTTGTAATACATCTATTGCTAACTTTTCTTTCATTTCATCACACATATAACTTACTCCTCTTATATTTCCTATTAATATAAACTCCTTCTAAACTAACATTTTAATATTGTCTTAATATTTATAATATTGATTTACAAACTTTTCATTTATATAAAATAAATTTTTATTCTATTAAAATATTAAAACCCAACCTTAAATAATATAAGGTTGGGTTTATCTACTAAATTATACGTTAAATCTAAATTGAACTACATCTCCATCTTTCATAACATATTCTTTACCTTCTAGTCTATATAGACCTTTTTCTTTAGCAGCTGCTTCTGATCCACATTCTACTAAAGCATCATATGCTACAACTTCAGCTCTTATAAATCCTCTCTCTATATCTGAGTGAATTTTGCTCGCTGCTGCTGGGGCTTTTGTTCCTTCTTTGATTGTCCAAGCTCTTACTTCTTGTACTCCTGCTGTAAGATAACTAATTAATCCAAGCAATTTATAACTTGCTCTAATTAATTGATCTAATCCTGATTCATTTAGTCCATATTCTGATAACATTTCTGCTTTTTCTTCATCATCTAATCCTGATAATTCTTCTTCAAGTTTAGCTGATACTATTGTAGTCCCTGCATTTTCACTACTAGCATATTCTTTAACTTTAAGAACCATATCATTTTCAAGATTTCCTGACATCATATCATCTTCTGATATATTACAAGCATAAAGAACTGGCTTAGATGTAATAAGGAATAATCCCTTCATTATCTTTTCTTCTTCTTCATCCATTTCTAAAGTTCTAGCTGGCTTATCAGCTTCAAGGTGTGCTTTAATTCTTTCCATTAATGCAAATTCTGCTTTAGCATCTTTATCTCCTGATCTAACAGCCTTTGTAGCTCTTTCCATTCTTCTCTCAAGTACATCTATATCTGCAAATATTAATTCAAGATTTATAGTTTCTATATCTCTTATAGGATCAACAGAACCCTCTACATGAACAACGTTCTCGTCATTAAAACATCTAACAACATGAACTATTGACTCAACTTCTCTTATATGTGATAAGAACTTATTTCCAAGTCCTTCTCCTTTACTAGCACCTTTAACAAGACCTGCAATATCATAAAATTCGATTGCTGTATAAACTTTTCTTTTTGTTTTATACATTTCTTCTAAAACATCTAATCTTTTATCTGGTACGCTAACAACTCCTATATTTGGTTCTATAGTACAGAATGGGTAGTTAGCTGATTCTGCCCCTGCTTTTGTTATCGCATTGAATAATGTACTTTTTCCTACGTTTGGTAGTCCAACTATTCCTAATTTCATCTATGTACATTCCTTTCTTATTTACTTATTAATTACCTTATAAAATTATACTCTAGCTTTTATTATATTTCAAGCAGTGGATAATTATTGCTTTTAACCCATTAACTTTTAAATTTATTTAATGTTAAATTAGAAAATTAGTGCAAATAATATTTTATAAGGTGGTGACTGTAATGATAAAAATTTTATTACTGCTAATAAGCATTTTAAGTGCTTTAAATCCTATAAAAACTTTAGCTATTGAAAATAATAAAGAAATAAGTTGGTATTTTACCTATGATAAAAATATTAACCAAATATTATCTCCAAAAGAAGCTCCTTTTTTAAATAATGATATCTCTCTTTTTAAAGGAGATGAATCTCAAAAAACTTTATATCTAACATTTGATGAAGGTTATGAAAATGGCTATACAGAAAAAATTATTGATATATTAAATGAAAACAGTGTCCCTGCTGCTTTTTTTGTTACAAAATCATATATCAAAAATGAACCTTCTATAATAAAAAAAATGCATAGTAGTGGGCATTTAGTCTGTAATCATACAGCTAAACATAAATCAATGCCAACCCTTGTTGGAAAAGAAGATTTTGAAAAAGAATTTAGACTAGTTGAAACTGAATTTGAAAATCTAACTGGTGCTAAAATGCCTATTTATTTTAGACCTCCAATGGGTAAATTCAGTGAAGCTTCACTAAAAGAAACTAAAAAGCTTGGATATATTTCAGTTTTTTGGAGTTTTGCATATAAAGATTGGCTAGTAGATAATCAACCATCTGAAGATGCTGCATTTAAAAAAATAACTAATAATATACATAATGGTCAAGTAATTTTATTGCATGCCTGTTCTAAAACAAATACTAACATTTTAAATAATTTATTAAAACATTTAAAATCAGAAGGATATGAATTTAAATCCTTAGACCATCTTTATAAATTATATAATTAATAATCTAAAAATAAAAACTGTATCAAAAGATTAATCTTTTGATACAGTTCTACCTACATGTATTTATTTACTATTTGCATGCATTCCATTTTCATTATATTATTATTTTCTTCTATTATTTTAAGTTTAGCATCAACATTTTCTTTGATTTTTTCATCCTTAATAGAATTAAGATTAACTTTAACATTTATCATTGAAGCTTCTACAGATGCATGAATAGTTATTGCTGCAATAGCCGCATCTGAAATTAAATTTTTATTTCCTTTTTCAGCTGCAAACATTATATTTTTATAAAAATTCAAACACTCTTCTGCAAGACTTAAAGGAACTATCATGCAAGATAAAGTTTTCTTTTCAATTTCAAAATCTCTAAGCTTTTTATCTTCTTCAGTTTCTTTTGGTAATTTATATGTCTTCATTAACTCATTAAAAGCCTCTTCATCTTTTTTTGCAAAAGTTAACATTTCTTTATAAAATCCTTTAGCTTCAATTACATTTTCATCTAATAATTTTTTATCTTCATCTGAAAGTTCTTCAAATGCCTTTTTACCAACTGTTAAACTATATACCATAGAACTTAACGCTCCTGAAAGTGATGCAACTACAGCTGCAACTGCCCCACCACCTGGTGCCGGCTTATCTGATGCTAAATCTGAAATAAAATCACTTATTTTTACACTCTCCATCTTTATTTTCCTCCTAAAATTTATCTTATAGCTAATGTTTTTTAACCTCTCTAAAAAACAACTGCCTTTAATAACTACTAGACCCTATCTTATAAATCTTTAAAATATTTTTTAATCTCTTTTACTATTTCATCATCTTTATCAATAGCTTCTGCAAGAGCTAAATGTTTTTTTGCATTTTCTATGTCATCATTATGCACATAGCACATTATTAAATTAGTACAAATTTCTACATCTTTTGTTGCTTCAAAAGCTTTTCTAAAACAAGCTATTGCATTATCATAATCTGCAAGAGATGCATAATTTATTCCAAGCTCATTAACAACTTCGACTATATTATTATCAAGTCCCTGACTTTCTTGTAAATAGTATATTGCTTTTTCAAAGTTACCAAGCTTTCTATAACAAGTTCCTATATAAAATCTTATAATTGCATCTTCTTCAAATTTATCTGCAAGAGGCAAAAGTTTTGTAAGAGCTTTTGTTGGATCTTCCATTAGCGCTTCTTTTCCTTCTTCGTAAGCATTTGCATCTGATATTTCTTCACATAAAGCTATAATATTAGCATCTTTTTCTCCGCCTTTTGCTATATATTCATTAATATCTACTAATGCCTTACTTAAAATTTCTTTATCTTTATATGCAAGTGCTGAATATAAGTAAGGAAAAGCCTCTTTACTATATAGTTCTTTTGCTTTATCTGCGATAGTAAGTTGTAAATCATTATACTCATGATTACTTTCTCTTAAAGCCTCACATACAAGAAGAGTTTTTTCATATATTTCGCTACTTTCCTTATAATTAACAAGTCCTAATAAAAGCATTAAAGCCTCTTCTAAATCTTCATTTTTAATATTATCTGCAATTAAACTCTTAACAATAGTTTCTGAATCTTTTATTAAATCTAATATTTTTTTGTAATCACTATTAAATTTTAGCTGTTCATCTCCACCCATAGCTAAAAACATACCTTCTACAAAATAATTTATAGGAAGCTTATCTAGTTTTAATCCACTTTTTACATCTTGATTTAAATGTTTTGGATCTATTGGTATGTACAATTCTTTTATTCCATATTTCTTATTATCTGCATTGAGAGCCTTTAAAAATCCCTCTGCATTTATCTCTACAAATAATAATTTAGCTAGTTTATCCTTTGAGTATTCATTAAAATTCAATATTAAATACACTCCTCTTTTTCTAAAAATATAGGTTGCCCTAAAGGACAACCTATTTATATCTTAATTTAATTTTTCATTAATTATAGACATTACATTACTTTCAAATGCTTTGCTCTTAGCCTCAGCGTCCTGCATACTTGTTCCTTTAACAGATAAGTACACTTTCATTTTTGGTTCTGTACCTGAAGGTCTAACAACAAACCATGAATCATCCTCTAAAACATATTTTAACACATTTGATTTTGGAAGGTCTATAACTTTTTCATTTCTAGTTATATTATCTATTTCCTTGCTTAATTTATAATCTAATGAAGTTAAAACTTTAACTCTAGCTACTTCTTCTACGATTGAATTTCTTAAAGCATCTATACAATTAGCAATCTTCTCTTGTCCTTCTTTACCCTCTAAAGTTACAGAAACTAAAGATTCTTTAAAGAAACCGTATTTATTATATAAATCAACTAATGCTGCATATAAAGTCTTTCCTTTACTTTTATAATATAATGTCATTTCAGCTATCATCTGAGCTGCAACTACAGCATCTTTATCTCTAGCATGTGTTCCTATAAGGTATCCATAACTTTCTTCAAATCCTAATAAATATTTATATTCATTAGTTTTTTCAAACTCAGTCATCATCTCCCCTATATATTTAAATCCTGTTAAAAGATCAAATAATTTAACACCATATTCATCAGTTATTTTTCTAACTGCTTCTGTTGTTACTATAGTTTTTGTTACTGCACCATTTTCTGGGAGTTTATTAAGTTCTTTAAGTGATGATATTACATAGTGAGTTAATAATATTCCTGTTTGATTTCCAGTTAAAACTCTATACTCGCCTGCATCATCCTTAACAACTACACCAATTCTATCACAATCTGGATCTGTCCCAAATATAACATCTGCACCAATTTTTTCAGATAATTCTAATGCAAGTTCAAACACCTTTGGATCTTCTGGATTTGGATATGGAGCTGTTGGAAAGTTACCATCTGGTAATTCTTGTTCTTTAACAACATAAACATTCTCATAACCAAGTTCTGATAAAATTCTTCTTACAGGAACATTCCCTGAGCCATGAATAGGTGTATACACTATTTTTAAATCTTTAGCAGACTCTTTTACTAAATCTTCTCTTATAGTGACTTCTTTTAAAGCATCTATAAATGCTTTATCAACATCTTCCCCTATATATTCAAGAAGTCCTGCTTCTATAGCTTTATTTTCATCTATAGTTTTTATTTCATTATAATCTTCTATATTATTAACATAAGTTATTACTTCTTCTGCTGGCTTATCTGTTAACTGACATCCATTTTCATCGTAAGCCTTATATCCATTATAAATTTTAGGATTATGTGAAGCTGTTAATACAATTCCACCCTTACATCCTAAATATCTAACAGCAAATGATAACATTGGTGTAGGTCTTAAGCTTTCGAATAAATATACTTTTATATTATTCGCTGCAAGTGTTAAAGCTGCTGCTTTAGCAAATTCATCAGATTTATTTCTTGAATCATATGCAATAGCAAGTGAAATATTTTCTTTATACTCATTAAGTAAAAAGTTTGCAAATCCTTGTGTTGCCTTTCCTACTGTTATGACATTTAATCTATTTGTACCAGCACCGATGATTCCTCTAAGTCCACCTGTACCAAAATCTAACTCTTTATAAAATCTTTCTTCAATTTCTTTTTCATCATCTTTAATACTTCTTAACTCATCTTTTAACCCCTCTGGAATCGTGTTAGAAGTAAGCCACTTTTCATACTTTTCTTTATACATTAATATACCCTCCTATTAATAACTCTAGATAATTATATTATATAAACTCTTATTATAATACTATATTTTTAAACACTAGTACAAATTTAACAATTTATATAAAAAATCCAACAAAAAAAAGGCATATAAATGCCTTTATTCTTGTGTTTCTTCTGCTATTCCACTTTCCTCAATTTGTCTTTTTTGTTCATAACTTATAGTTGCTATTACTGATTCTAAATTATCTATTACTGATATTTCACTACCAAACTCTACATCAGCAACTTTAAAATTATCACCAATTTTAGCTCCTTCAAGGTCAATATTTATAACCTTTGGAATACAATCTGCCTCACATTTAACTTTTATACTATCTTTTTGTTTTTGAACTACTGCACCGTTTTTTATAATTCTTTCTTCTCCCGTAAAGTTAACAGGAACATTTGCTGTAACTTTTGTATGATTATCAACTTTAGCTAAATCAATATGAATTATATTTCTGCTAACAGGATCTCTTTGAACTTCTTTTATGATTGCTTTATGCTCACATCCATTTAAATTAACATTTAAAAGACTATTACATCCTTCTTTTGAAATGTATTCATTAAGCTCTAAAGCGCCTACTTCAAATAAAGTACTTTGTATAGCCTTTCCATATAGTACACCAGGAACTTTCCCTGCTCTCCTAGTCTTTCTAGCCTCATGATGAGTATTCTTTGTTCTTTTTTCTATGTTTAAATTTTCCATACTGCATCCCTCCTGTAAACTATTATTAACAGAAGAAGCAGTTTCTATTCATATAATTTAAACAAAAAAATAAGAGAACATCTGTGCTCTCTTATTTTTCACTATTAATTTAAAATCTCAACAGTATCTAAATCTATTTTATAAATAACATCTTTTCTCTCTACTATGACATTAATTTTATCTTTCACTTCTTTACATTCTTTAACCTTACCAATAAGCTCTCTTGTAGGATTTATTGCACGAGGATGACCAACATGTCTAAACATTGTTAAATCTCCTGATGTATCACCATAAGCAAAACTTTGATCTAAATCTATATTGTATTTCTCAACAAGTTCTCTTATAGCTTTTTCCTTACTAACAGCATCCCACATAGGAATTATTTCGCCACTATATTTTTCATTTTCATCTATTTGATATATAGTTCCTCTAAAATCATCCATATCATATTTATTAGCCATTTCTCTTACAAGTTCTATAGGTGATCCTGATATTGCTATAACAACATGTCCCTGTTCTTTATGCCATCTTATTTTATCTCTAGTATATGTATAAACTCTATCACCTTTTTGATCTATAACATTTTTAGCTATATGTTCTATATGATATTTTTTAACTCCATTTATGGCTTCCTTGTAAATATCAACCATCTTTAATAAATAGTCATCATAATCCCCTTGTCTTTTATCCCATTTAACAAAAGCAGGTTTAACTTCTTTCTCCCACTTTTCATCTTTTACAAGTTCATACTTAACTATTTTCTTAAAAACTTCTGTTATTAATCCCTCTCTGTAGATTGTCCCATCAATATCAAAAAATGCTGCTATTCTTTTTTCACTCATTCTAAGTCCTCCTTGGTTTACATACTTCCGTTAGGTTTACTATATTATAACATTTTATTCATAAATTTTGTATAACATAAAAGTTACTATCTAATATATCTTTATAAATATATTATACCCTAAAGTGTAATTTAAATTAATTATATGTAAATAGTATATCCCTTTAAATGAAACCTTCATAAATAATCTTTTAAAGTAGACAAAAAATCTTAAATTTTTTTCACAAAAAAAAATCACATACCTAAATATGTGATTTCTTTCCTAAATGTTATATTTTAAATAAGATTCTATATTTATTATAAGCTCAGTTAAAATATTTATACTTTCTAATGGTTTACCTGCTATATTTAAAGCATGATTAGCATTTTCAAAACAAACAAAGGTTTTATTTGCTTTTTCTAATTTTTCTTTATTTTCTTGAGATAATAAAGGATCTGATGAGCCTGTAAATACCAAAGTCTTAGGATCTATTCCCATGCTGACAGTCTTATCAATAGGACTTATAGCTACATTTACAATATTAAAATTATCAATATTTTCATTTAAATACTTTTGTACACAAGTTCCTATACTTTTAGCAATAACTACTATTTTTTTATATTTATCTTTTAAAAATGGCTTAACTTCCTCTAAAGTTTCTTTGCATAGAATATCAAATTCACTAGGAACATCAAATTTTTTTCTACTTATTTGAAAACCATATTCTATTTTTAAAACATCATAGTTAAGACTTAAAGCAAGTTCTGAAGAATATTCAAGATTTCCTCTATCTAGGGTATATGCAATTCCTGGTAAAATTATTGCTAAAACATCACTTTGATTATCAATAAAACTCGGTACTAAATCAGTTCCCCAATATGAATTTATAGAACTTTGCATAAAATCATCTTCTTTCGTAATATATTTATTTGTTAATTTAAGTATACTCCTTATATTTCAATTTTAAAAATATCAAATTATTATGATTGATACATATTTTGCCTATGAAGATAAACTTAATTAAAGTATAATTCTCATCACTCGAAAATCCATACTAAATCATCTCTTCAGTTAATACCTCTATTCCATTCTCTAATAAAAGTTCTACTGTAACACCATTTCCTGATATTTTATTTCCTGTAAATGTACCATCATATACTACGTCTCTTCCACAAGATGGACTTTTAGCTTTCAAAACAGCTATATTAACATTGTTTTCTTTTGCTATTCTTAGTACATCATAAGCTCCCTTTAAAAACTCCTTTGTTACGTTAGCTCCCTTATTTGAAATCACTTTACCTTTGCCATCTATAACATCCTTTGCACTTCCTATAATTTCAGCAGGATTTCTTGGAGTCTTAAGTCCTCCCATTTGCTCAGGACAGATATAGATAACTTCTTTTTCTTTTATAAACTCCATTACTTTTTCATTATAATTATTTCCTCCTGTATACTTACAATTTTCTCCACATAAACACGCACTAACTAATATCAACTTGTGTAACCTTCCTTTCACTCATATTTATTTTAAATCTAATATATAAAATACCTCCTATAAAACACATTAGTATCTCACAAACTGCCATAGACCAAATTATTCCTTCAAGTCCATAAAAATAATTTAACACAACTAATGCAACGATATATAAACCACCTTGTAACACTGACATTATAATAGTTGCAGTACCCTGTCCTGTTGCTTGGAATATACTTATAAATATTCCTGTAAAAGAATTAAATACAGATGCTATAAGCATAACAGTTAAAATATGAAGACCAACACTCATTACACCTTGACTATCGGTAAATAATTTAATTACTTCTTCTCTAAATAAAAATACAATTATACTAAATCCAAATGCAATAATTCCCGTAAAAATAAATGTATATTTAACACTAATATTAAATCTTTCTATATTCTTGCTAGAGAATGTATATGCAAAGAGTGGAATAAGACCTAAAACTATTCCCATAGCTAAAAATTCTGGCACTTGTGTAAGTCTTAATGCTATTCCAAATGCTGTAACCACACTATCGCCATATACAATTGCAAAATTATTCAAAAGAAGAGTTACTATAACTAAAAATAAAGCTTGGAATAATTCTCCCATTCCTACTGTATAAATTTCTACTCTATCTTTCATAGAAATTTTAAAGTGTTTTAAAAATCCTTTCATTTGAGTACTTTTAAACTCTAAAAAGTATAAATAATAAAGAACTGAGGCTAAGTTTGCAAGACTTATTGCAATAGCTGCACCTATTACATCAAGTCTAAAAACTAAAATAAATAATGGATCAAAAATAAAATTAGCAACACAACTAATTATTATTCCATACATAGACTCTTTAGATGCACCTTCGGCTCTTACAAACTGTTCTAAAGTAAAGTTAAGTATTATAGGTATTCCACCTATGAATAATGTAATAACATATTCTTTTGTATATAAAAATGTTTCTGCATTTGCTCCTAAAAGTTTTGTAATAGGGCTTGCAAAAATAATTGCTAAAATTGCTATTATAACTCCAATTAAAATACTGCAATAAAATCCATACCCTGCAACTCTTTTACATTTCTCAGTATTTCCCTCACCAAATAATCTTGATACAAATGTACCTCCACCAGCACCAAAAACATTTCCAATAGCCATTAATACAACAAATACAGGTAATCCAAATGTTATTGCTGAAAACATTGCTGTATTATGTAACATTCCTATAAAAACAGCATTTATAACATTATATATACTTCCTACAGACATTCCTATCATCATTGGTATAGATAGCTTTATAATACTCTTCCTCATAGGCGCTTCTTTTAAATAATATTCATTTTCCATAAAATACTTCTAGTAATATTTTTCTTACTAGATTCCTCCATTTCATCATTAGTAAAAATTTTATTTTACATTAAATTTTCATTAACTCTAGTTAACAACTCTTTTAACTTATCGACTTCATCATCTGTTAAATTATTTAACAAGCTAGTCTCTACTGTAATAAATAATTCATTAAATTCTTCAACTAAATTTTTTCCTTTTTCTAAAACATAAATATTTTTTTCTCTTTCATTAGTTTTAGAAACAACCCTTTGTATATATCCCTTTTTTTCAAGTCCTTGTAGCATACTAGTTATACTAGCTTTATTTCTATTAAATTTTTTGGCTAAATCTTTTTGTATAACTCCGTCTTTTTGATTAGCATATATATATGAAATCATCTTTGCTTGTTGTGAATTAAGTCCATATTCTAATAATCTACTATCTCCAATATTTTTACTTCTAATACCTATTTCTCTTATTAAATTTGATATACAAACTTCTCTCATTTTTCCACCTCTTTAGTTTGAATTCTAACTAAATTATAATAGTTAGAATTCAAACTGTCAAGAAAATTAAAATAAAAGAAGATGACTTAAGCTTACTGCTCAAATCATCTTCTTAACCTATAAATTTAATATTTTACTAATCTATATACTCTAGTATTTATAATTTAGTAACGAACTTTTTATTATTTTAGTTCTACTACTGTAACACCGTTTCCACCTTCACCATAAACTCCAAGTCTAAAGTTTTTAACATGCGGATGTCTTTTTAGCATTTTTCCGATTTCTGTCCTTAATACTCCTGTCCCTTTACCATGTACTATAGTAACTTCTGGTAGTCTTGCAACTGCTGCATCATCTAAATATTTATCAGCCGTCATAACAGCATCTATGGAATCCATCCCTCTTAAATCAACAGATGTTGGTACAACTTTTAGATTTAATTTAGCTTCTCTTTTTTGTATTTTCTTTTCTTGTTTTGAAACTTTAGCTTTTCTAAGCTCTTTAAGTTTTACTGATATTTTCATAATTCCAGCTTCTACTAAAACTTCACCCTTATTATCTGGCATTGAAAGAATGACAACTTTTTGATTTATTCTTGGTAACATAGCTTCCATACCCTCATAAACTTCTGTAAGCTCTTCACCTTTGTTTTCTTCTTCTTTATTACTAAGGGCAATTTGAGCATCACTTATCTTATCTCTAAGCTTCCCTCTTTCCTTTTCTAGCTTTCTTCTTGCTTCACTACTAATACCAAGCTTTTCAAGCTCTCTCATATTCTTAAGAATATTATCCGCTTCTTCTTTAGCAGTATCTAAAATAGACTTTGATTCTCTTCTAGCTTCAGCATAAGCATTTTCTCTTACCTCTTCTATTCTAGCTAATTTAGTTTCATACTTTTCTTTTTCCATCTTAGCTTGTATCTTATATTTTTCTGCATCTCTAGCATACTTTTCTGCTGCTATATTTTTATCTTGAAGACTCTGTATTAAATCTTCAAACTCTAATGAATCACTATTAATAAGCTCTTTTGCATCACTTATTAATGTTTCTGATAAACCTAGTCTTTTAGATATTTCAAATGCATTAGATTTCCCAGGAACTCCTATTAGCAGTCTATAAGTTGGTCTTAATGTCTCTATATCAAATTCAACAGAAGCATTTTCAACCCCTATAGTTCTAAGAGCATATGCCTTAAGTTCACTATAGTGAGTTGTTGATAGTAATCTACAACCTCTTTTTCTTAAAGTTTCAAGTATAGCTATTGCAAGTGCAGATCCTTCTGTAGGGTCTGTACCTGAACCTAGCTCATCAAATAATACAAAACTATTTTCATCAGCAACATCCATTATCCTAACTATATTAGTCATATGAGCTGAAAATGTAGAAAGACTTTGTTCTATACTTTGTTCCTCACCAATATCAGCATATATTTCATTAAAGAATGCAATTGTAGAATTCTCTTGTGCTGGTATTAAAAGTCCAGAAAGTCCCATAAGTTCAATTACTCCAACAGTTTTTATGGTAACAGTTTTACCACCTGTATTAGGACCTGTAATAACAAGGCTAGTAAACTCTCCTCCAAGGTACACATCAGATGCAATAACATTTTCTCTAGGTATAAGAGGATGTCTAGCTTCTAGAAGATTTATTCTACCTTCTGTATTAACCATAGGTTTTGTACCATCAATCAAACTCGCATATTTAGCTTTTGCGAATATAAAATCAAGTTCTACAACTATATTAAAGTTATTTGATACATTTCTAATTTCATTTTGAACCATTGATGTAAGCATTGCTAAAATTCTAGCAATTTCTTTTCTTTCTTCAAGCATAAGCTCTTTAATCTCATTATTCAAATTCACAAGGCTTATTGGCTCTATGAATACAGTTGACCCTGTTGCACTTTGATCATGCACAAGTCCTGGTACAGAACCCTTGTGACTTGCTTTAACAGGCAGAACATATCTATCCCCTCTAACTGTAAATAATGAATCTTGTAAATACTCAGAATTATCCCTAACAAGTGATTGAACTTTATCTCTAACAGAAGAATTTTTTTCTCTAAGAGTTCTTCTTATAGAATATAATTTTTCACTAGCTCTATCAGAAATCTCTTCCTCTCCAACTATAGCCTTATAAATTGCATTTTCTATATTTTCATAAGGAACTACACCAAAAACTATATCTTCAAGGATTCTAAAACTTTCCTCTTCTTCTTTACGCTCAAAAAACTCCTTAAATCTTCTAGCACATCTTAGCATATTTGCAATCTTTAAAAGAGAACCTGCATCCATGCTACCACCTTTAGATACTCTTATAAGCTCTTCATTTACATCATAAAGACCTTCAAATGGAGGTGTGCCTTTTTTCATTAATATATCTAAAGCTTCTTTTGTTTCTTCTAAATGTTCAATAACATCATAATGAGAACTATATGGTGCAAGAGAACCTATCATTTCTTTAGCTGTAGAAGTTATTGCATACTTTTCTACTAATTTTTTAACCTTGTCAAATTCTAAAGATTTAATAACCTTACTATTCATTTTGTTTCTCTCCTATTCTACTCCCCTTCTGTAATGACCTCTAGTAAATTTATCAAGTTTTATCCCTTTTCCTTCAATTATCGCTTCAAGCACTTCTTTTGTTTGCTCATAACTTTCATCAATAAAGTCTGCTCTAAATGTTTTAACTCCTAAAGCTTTTATATCCTTCATTTCTGAAGTTGCATTAACTGGAACTGGATTATATATATGTGATCTACAGAATAAATCTGTCATTACAAGGAAATCTTCATTCATTCTATCTCTTAATCTAAATGTACTTGTAACACATTGGTCGTTACAATCTCTTTTTGAAGTTTTGCCTCCAAAAGTACTTCCTATTGGACAATATTCGCTTATCATAACCTCTGGTTTACCATAAACAAAGAATAGTGCCCCTTCTGATTCTTTATCTAAAATAGATTTCATTTCTCTTCTATTTATCTCTAAACTTATAGGTGTTGCTTCTAAATATTTATTATAGAATTTTAATGCTTCTGAATTGAATATATTAAGCTTATAGCCACCTATCATTTTAAGTTTACCTTCATATCTCTTAATTATACCATCATTTCCTGTAACAAGTCCTTCTATTTTATCTGCAACAGAATCTATAATTCTACATACTGTCTCAAACTCTTCTTTAAGAATATTAGGTACTTCTAGATAAACAGCAACATCCTTAAAATCAATTTCATTAAAAATTTTCTTTTTTAACGTATCTTGATTTTTACCAAATATATCTATTACAACAGTTTTAAGTCCTACATCAAGCCCTGCTTCTAACTGATGTTTATAGCTAAATTTAGCAAGAACTGGTCCATATTCTTTTCTATTTTGTTTAGATTTTACAATATCTGATTTTTGCTTTCTTGCATCCACTTTATATTTTTGAACTTGATAAGTATGCATTTCTTCTAAAATTTCTCTTCTAAGATTGTTAATAGCTGCCATTGGAACAAATCCATCTTCAAATTCATCAAATATAATACTTTCTATTTTGTAAGGATTCTCCCCTGATTTTTTAAGATTTTTCTCTATTCTTTCCATATCAAGCGGACTATTCATAGCTACTTCTACAATATCACCTGTATTTCTAAATGTCTTTCCATTATATTCAATTACAAGTTCAAGTGGCATACCAACTTTAAATTTAAAATGAGCTGTTAAAGCTATCTTTCTCTCATATTTTTTTTCATATGATTTTTTAAGTTCATTCATAAGAAGAATGTCAGTCATCTTATAGCAGACATCTCCTTGCTTATATTTTCTTGGATAAAGTACTACTTTTTCTCCCTTTTTAGCTGATGGTACTTCCTTACCATTTTTAAGAATTTTGCTTAGAACAAACCCATTCTCCCCTATTCTAAGACCATCTTTTAATGTTATATCTTGCTCTAATACAACTTCTGAGTTAGCACCTATCTTACCAACAAGAGTCCCTGTATTTTTAGGAGTTTTATAAGCCATCATATCCTTACCATTATTTTTGTAAAGATATGCATTAGTAAAGCCTTCTCTATTAAATAATTTTAATAAATCACCTTCTCTTTTTTTAGCTCTTCTTCTTCCTTCTTCAACTTCGTCAATAGCTTCTCTATATCCACCAATAACTCCTGCAACATATTCAGGCTTTTTCTTTCTTCCCTCAACCTTTAGCGAACTAGTTCCAGTCTTTAATAAATCTTCTATATTATCAATATTACACATATCCTTAGGACTTAAAAGATGACCTTTTGTTTCATTTCCATCCTTATCTCTTATAAGCTTAAATTCCATTCTACAAGTTTGTGCACATCTACCTCTATTTCCACTTCTTCCACCTATCATACTACTCATAAGACATTGTCCTGAGTATGATACACATAAAGCTCCATGTACAAAAACTTCTGTTTCTATTCCTAAATCTGTTGAAATATATTTAATTTCATCAAGAGACAATTCTCTTGAAAGCACTATTCTTTGGAAACCATTTTCCACAAAAAACTGTGCTGATTCAGCATTATGTATGCTCATCTGAGTTGATGCATGTATTTCCATATTAGGGTATACTTCTCTTACTTTATTTAAAATACCTGTATCTTGAATAATAATGGCATCTACACCTATTCTATGTAAAAAACCTATGTAATCCATAGCTTCATTAAATTCACTCTCTTTTATTAATGTATTAAGTGTTACATAAATTGGAAGACCATAGCTATGTACATAGTCAACTGCCTTTTCCATAGTTGGCTTATCAAAATTTGTTGCTGCTGCTCTTGCAGAAAACTTATCTCCTCCAAGATATATAGCGTCAGCTCCCTTATTTATTCCAGCTATTACACTTTCCATTGACCCCGCCGGTGCTAACAATTCTATTTTATTCATATAAATTCACTACTCCTAATATTTTTACCTTTGTAAAAAATAAATTTAACAAATTAATTCAACACTTTATTATACACAAAGATTAAATCTATATCTAGTAAAGCTTATTATACAAAAGCATATATTAATAAAAAAAACTGTTCCTAATTAAAGAAACAGTTTCTGTTATTTTGATTTTTTAGCTATTAAAGGATTATTTTTAATTTTTTCTGTAGCTATAGTTATTTGACTCTCTATAAACTTACTTTCTAAATCTATAATTCTATATTTACAAGATTGTAAATCAAACTTTAAATCTTTATTAGCTTTCTTAAGATGATTATTTTCACCATTTAAAGTTTCATTTTCTTCTTTTATACTCGCAAGTTCTAATTTAAGTCTTGCTAATTCCTCTTCTATTTCTTTAGATGAATTATCTAACACTTTATTCTCTAATTCATCTTTTATTTGCACAATTTCATTTTCTAAAGTTTGTTTTTCTAAAATTAAAGTCTTATTTAATTCTTTAATTTCAGTAGTAACGTCTAATAAGGACTCTTTTTGCGCAATAACTTGTTCAAATTCTTTTTTTAGACTATCATTAATGTCCTTAATAGTATCTTTTTCTTTAATTAATTCCTGATTACTCTCTAAAAATTCTCGTCGTATCTTTTCAATTTCTATATCTTTTAATTTTATAATATTTTCAAATTCTAATTCTTTTGTCTTTAAAACACTAGCATTATCTAATATCACTTTATCTTTCAAATTTTTAATTTCAATTTCTTTTTCTTTATTAATTTTTTCAATAGCTATATTATTTTCTTTACGAGTTTTTTCAATCTCAATTTTATTGTCATCTTTTAACTTTTTAAATTCAACATATTTTTTGCTTAAAATTTCTTCTATTTTAGCTTTATTTTGTGCCATTAACTTTTTCATTTCAGCATCTTTAGTAGTCATTACTATCTTATACTTTTCTTGTATATCAGAAAGTTCATCTTTTATACTTTTTCCTGCTGTTTTTAAAGTTTCATGTATTTCTAAAAGTTCAGTATATTCCCTCTTACTTTTAAAAGACTCATCTGCTAAGTTTATGGCAGTTAAGATTGAAGCCGCTGAAACACTTAATTTTGAATTTTTCTTTAAAATCTCCTGTAGCTTGTCCTCAACATGACTAGCTATATGTTGCAGATACTTTTCATCTTCTTTACCCTTTAAGTTATATTCCATGCCATTTATTCTTACAGTGACTGTTGCCATATTACACCTCTTTAAATAATAAAATTTATCTGTAAAGTATTTACATAATAAATTGCTATGTATATTTTATCATATACATAGCAATTTTAAAATAAAATTATCTAAGTTCTGCTCCAAGTTTATGCTCTAAAGCTCTTAAAATTTTATCATGAACTTTATTAACAGCCTTATCTTCTAGTGTCTTATTAGGATCTCTATAAACGATAGCATAAGCTATACTTTTTTTACCTTCTGGTATTTGCTCCCCTTTATACACATCGAATAATTTGATTGACTCAACAAGAGGTTGACCTGCTTTCTTTATGGTATCTTCTATATCAGCCACTAATACTTCATCATCAACTAAAAGAGCTATATCTCTTGTTACTGCTGGGAATTTAGGAATTGCAGCATATTTTTTTTCTGTATTGGCTACTGAGTAAAGAGCATCTAAATCAAGCTCTGCAGTATAACATAATGTATCTACACCATAGTTTTCTGTTACATCAGGATGTACTTCTCCTAAAACTCCAACTAAAACATTCTTACCTACTGTAAGTACTGCTGTCTTTCCTGGGTGATAACTTGGATTTTCTGATTCTCTCTTAAATGAGAATTTATTAATTCCAAGCCCAGCAATAAGATTTTCAACTATACCTTTTAAATCAAAATAATCAGCATCTCCATAAAGTCCTATAGTTAATATATTTTTTTCTGTAGGAAGTTCATTTTCATCTTCATTTGGAATATAAACTTTTCCTACTTCAAACAATCTAGCAAATTCATTATTTCTTGTATAATTTCTAGCAAGTGACTCCATCATTGAAGGTAATATAGATGTTCTCATAACACTAAAGTCTTCACCAAGAGGATTTTTTATTCTAACTACATTTCTAAGTTCTGAATCAGTAGGCAGATTTATCATGTCAAAAGCCTTAACACTTCCAAATGAATAACTTACTGATTGATTAAGTCCTGAAGATATCATAGTTTTTATAACTAAATCATCAAGCTTTTGTTTTTCACTCTTATGTTCTTTATCTGTACTTGTAGTTATAACACTTGTTGGTATATTATTATATCCATAAATTCTAGCTATTTCCTCAGCAATATCTTGCTTTATAGCAACATCTATTCTAAATGTTGGAACTATTATATCTAGTACATCACCACTTACTGTTGTTTGTAAATCTAAACTATCTAAATATTTTTTCATTTCTATTGAAGTTAACTCTGTTCCAAGGAAACCATTTACCCATGAAACATCAACACTCATATTACCTTGTGTTTTCACTTCATTATAAATATCTATAGTTCCTTCCATTACATCTCCATAACCAAGTTCATCTATTAAAGCACAAGCTCTATCTAATGCTAACTGAGCAAGGTTTGGA
>JBOFRC010000033.1:0-13735 GCA_051650825.1 Sarcina sp.
ATATTTATAAAAATTCAAAAACTATTTTAAATTCTATATTATCTTCACTTTTTATCTTTATAATAGTTTCATATTCAAAAATTAATTGATTCTAAAAGCAATTAATTAAATAATATTGAAAATATTAAAAATAGATGTATTAAAATACATTTTACAGAAATAGTAAAAATGCTTATAATATTATTTATAGGTTTTTATTTTTTACTTTAACGATATAAAGTTTTAATTTTAAGAATTTAAATAATTTAATATTCATAGATAATTCAGGAATTATAATTTATCCTTTTAATAAAACCGAAAAAACTTTTTGCTACAAAAAAATCTAAAGTTATTTTTTAAATTTTTGTACATATACATACAAAAAAAAACTTTTTAATTCTTTTATTATTAAAGAGATTAAAATGAAACTTTAGTGTCTATACTTTTTGTAACAGGAAATGCAAATAAAGCAAGTTTCTTAAAAGAATTTATTGATTCAAATCTAAACTAGAGGTGAGGCATATGAATAGATTACAAGAAATGTTTAAATCTTATATTGAGGATGTTTTAATAACACAATCTACAGCAGAAGGATTAGACTACGTACTAACAACTATTTCAATACCATTTATACTTATAGGAAGAATAATCAATAATCAAAAACCAAAAAAAGTTAGAGTAAATAATAAAAAGCACAGATAATTATCTGTGCTTTCTTCCTTTTATAGACTTTATATATTAATTCTAAATACTTTTGTATACTTTCCATCTAATCGATCTAAAATATTATCTAAATGAAGATTAACCTTACTCAAATCTCCATCTTTATACTCTAGCATATCAACTAAATTTTTCTTAATCCAAGTCCTTGAAAAGCTTGTACTAATAATAAGATTTCTAGTATCAGCATTATAAACAAACTTTCTATCTTTTTTTATCATCTGATCAAAATCAGTAACAAAAGATAGAATTATCTTATCACCAAGACCTTCTTCTTCTTTAGATAAATTCACATAATAGTACATCCAAAGATATAAAATATCTTCATCCACATCTATGCTCTTTATCTTCTTCCCTAGAGTTATTCTAAGAGAACTTTTAAGATTTTTAAAAACATCTTCTTTATGTTCTAAAAATATCTCTCTTAAATCTCCAATAGTTATTTTTTTTGCAGTTTTCACTATAATCCCCCCTTAGATATAATCACTAAACAAATTGCCCCTTGCTTGCTTAAACATTTTAAATATTAAAAATTATAATACTAAGCTTAAAAACTAGTAAAATATAAATTTAATTTTTAAAATATTAAAAGTAATCATATTAAAAATTATAACATTTTTTGTAAAAAAAGAACTGTGTTTAATAACACAGTCCTTAAAAATTTACTTTTTGTTTTCTTTTCTTCTTCTTTCAAAAAAATTACTTAATATTTCACTACACTCTTCACTGTAAACCCAGTTAACATCAAAAAATGTATTAAGCCTACTATTTTGAGCTAAATCAATAATACTTCCACAAGCCCCACTAGTTTGGTCAAATGTTCCTATATAAACACTATCAATTCTTGCCTGAGCTATAGCACTAGCACACATAGGGCAAGGCTCTAAAGTTACATACATAGTTGCACCATTAAGTCTCCAATTAGAAATCTTTTGACTAGCCTTTTTAATAGCTAAAATCTCCGCATGTGCTGTTACATCAAAAAGCATTTCCTTCTGATTATGCGCCGTAGCAATGACTTTATTATCTTTAACTATTACTGCCCCAACCGGTACTTCTCCAAGCTCTAAAGCTTTAAGAGCCTCTACTATTGCTAGCTCCATATAATTGTTATTCTTCGACAACGTCTTCATCTGATTTTTCTGTAACATATATCCTTACTTTTTTAACTCTTTTCTTATCAAGTTTTTCAACTACGAACTTTAGATTTTCATAAGTTATTTCTTCACCATGTTCTGGAAGTCTATCTAAGATTCCTATTACAAAACCTCCAATAGAATCAAACTCTTCTGATTCCACATTAACATATGGTAACTCACTTAAATCTTCTAATCTTGTGCTACCATCAACTTCATATTCATTTTCTCTAACTTCCCTAATATCTTCTTGGTGTTCATCATATTCATCCTCAATCTCACCAACAATCTCTTCTATAAGGTCCTCTATTGTTACAATTCCAACAGTTCCACCATACTCATCTAAAACGACTGACATATGATTTCTTGTCTTCTTCATTTCATTAAATAAATCAGTTATCTTTTTAAACTCAAATGTATAATGAGGCTTTCTCATTATTTTTTTTATATCAAAATTCTTTCGTTCTTGTGTACTCAAAAGAATTAAATCCTTAGTATTTAATATACCTACTATATTATCTATATTCTCTTCATATATAGGAATTCTTGAGAATTGATATTCTTTAATCCCCTCTAGTAGTTCTTCGTATGTTGTCTCTATGTCCTCGGCTATTATATCAACTCTTTGAACCATAATGTCTTTTGCATTTCTATCTCCAAACTCAAACACATTAAATATCATTTCTTTTTCATCTTGTTCAAGAACACCTTCTTCATTACCAACATCAACAAGAGTCTTTAACTCTTCTTCTGTTATGAATGGTTCTACCTTATTTGGATCGCCTCCAAGCATTCTAATGAATAAAGTAGATATTTTAGTAAATACCCAAACAAAAGGTCTAAAAATAAATACAATAAACGCTATTGGTTTAGATACTTTAATACTCATCTTCTCTGCATTCTGTTGAGCTAATGACTTAGGAGTTATTTCTCCAAATATAAGAATTAATATTGTCATTACACCAGTCGCAATTGCTATTCCCGTATCTTCGTATTTCGTACCAGCTACAAGTGTTGCTGCTAAAACTGTTGCTAGTGATGATGCTCCTATATTGACTATGTTATTCCCTATTAAAATAGCTCCAAGTAAAACTTTAGGTTCATCTATTAATTTTTCAACTAACTTAGCTCCTTTAACGCCTTCCTCTACCATGTGTCTGATTTTAATCTTATTAACAGATGTAAGCGCAGTCTCTGATGATGAGAAAAATGCCGACAAACCTATAAGAATTATCAGAATCACAATCTGACTAATCACGGACGGATCCAAAAATACCACTCTCCTATTTTTCTTTATTTTTATTATATTATTATATCATAATACTATAAAATTTCTTCGTAGATTATAAATTTTTGGTAAATTTCCAACTTCCACTATGCTTCGCAAAAAAATTTTTAATGTTCATTTAGTAAGTTTCTATAAATTAATTAAAATTCGTCTACTTTATAATCTTATCTTTAATTCACAAAAAAAATTCCATAAATTATATCAATATTTGGAATAAAAAAACAAAAAAGCTTTATATTATAAAATATAAAGCTTCCAAAGCACCCTTAGTAGGAATCGAACCTACGTTTATCCCTTAGGAGGGGATTGTTCTATCCACTAAACTATAAGGGCTCATATTAATGATATTCACTTTTATATTTTATACATTATTCCAATCTATGTCAATTCCCTAAAGTTCACAAATTAACAATAAAACACTCAATAAAAATTTAAGTTGTGTACTATACGCATATGATATAATATATAATAGTTGTTTTTTTAATTTTTATTTTAAGAAAAAATTTCTATAATTATTAAAGATATAGTTAAATGGGTATAATAATACTTAGATATTTTTTAATATTTTTAAACAAGAGACTAAACTGTAAAACATATTCAATTTAGTCTAAAAAGTGATGGTATCTATTCTTAAATGCATAAAATACTAAATGTAAAATATTAAATAAAAGGAAGGAGGAAGCTACTAATACAACTATCTAAACTAAATAGATAATTGTATATGTACAGATAGTTAACTTTAAATTTAAAGCTACAATAAAATCAAATTATAATCACTTTACTTAGATAATTTGATAGACGCAATAAATTTTTACTATAAGTATATTTCTCCATATTTGAGTAGCAAGTTCTATATGATAAAAGTGTATAATAGGAAAATGAAGAGCTATGAGTACGAAAAGGTCGCTGGTCTTAACTATATAAACTGGTCCTATGGTTCTCCTGTTGGGAAGGGATTTGTAGAACTATTTATTAAGAAAAAAATGTTCTCAAGACTATACGGATTATATTGCAGTAGCAAACTTAGTAAAAAGAAAATCCCTAAATTTGTTGATAAATTTGACATTGATACAGAATTAATGGAAAAGGATATTTCTGAATTTAAGAATTTTAACGATTTTTTTGCAAGAAAACTACTAGATGAAGCTAGACCTATCACAGCTAATGAAAATCAGTTAATCTCTCCTGGTGATGGAAGATTATTTGCATATGAAAATATAAAAATGAACAATATTGTTCAAGTAAAAGGTTTTACTTATTCATTAAGGGAACTAATAGGAAATGACTTAGTGGCTAAGGAATTTGAAGGCGGTACATGTCTTATCTTAAGACTTTGTCCTACTGACTATCATAGATTCCACTTTATAGACAATGGAGTCTGTGGAAAAAGTAATAAGATTAAAGGTGCCTATTACTCTGTAAATCCAATAGCACTAGAAAAGGTTCCTAATTTATTTTGTAAAAACAAAAGAGAATGGTCTATGTTTAAAAGTGAAAACTTTGGAAATGTAATTACTATGGAAGTTGGAGCAACTTGCGTTGGAACAATCATACAAACTTACTCACCTTTTAAACAAGTAAAAAAAGGAGAAGAAAAAGGATTCTTTAAATTCGGAGGATCTACAACAATTCTTTTCTTTAAAAAGAATATAGTAAAAATAGACCAAGATATAATCAAAGAAACAAAAAAAGGCATAGAAGCTTTAGTTTCAATGGGTGAAATAATAGGTAAAAAAGAAATTCAAGAGAACTAGACTTAACTAGTCTCTCTTTTTTTATTTATAACTACTGATAGACTATTTTGAAACTTATTAATATCACCATCAAAAACTATTATTTCAATCCCCATCTCTTGTGCTCTTTTTCTTATAGTTCCTTTCATCGCTTCACTTGTTGCAACTAAAATTTTAATTACATTTTCTCCACCAACTTGCTGTGCATATATATCAAGCTCATTAAGAGCTATTTCATCATACTTTTTAGAATCCTTACACGAAATACATATCATAACAGAATCTTTCATAGCTACTACATCTAATTCATTTCTAACTTTCTCATCTTTATTATTCCAAAGAAATAAAACCCCACTTTTAACCTGATCTATTCCTTCAATATTATCAACTATATTTTTAGTTAAAATTTCAAGCCAAGTTCCACTTTTAAATAAAAAAGTTTTAATAAAATCATTCTTAAGAATAATCTTAAATTTATCTTTATAATTTTGAATATCCATTAATCCATTACTTTGCATGTAACTAATAGCATTCTCAACAATACTTAAATTTCTATTATCATCTATTTTGTTTTTATCTAAAAACAAAACTTCTAAATCATTTTCATCTCTTTTAAAAATATTCACATCCTGTAAAAGCACCTTAAATTTACTCCAGTCTTCTATATTTTTTGAGACCCACTCAGTAAGTAACAATATTTTCTCATCATAATCATTTGTAGAATCAACAACTATTGAACCACCTATACTAGTTATAATATCTTCAATTTGTAAATCTGCTATATTATTATTTTTTATAGTAATATTACCTTCATTCATATAAATAAATTTACAATTCTTTATATCTACATAGACGCAATTTATGTGATGCTTAATACAAAAACTATATACCATAAGAGTTACTAATTTTTTCCCTGAGGTCAAATTACAAAGTCCTTGAATTCCCTCATATTGAGTTATAGCACTTTCAATACTCTTGGTATTATCAATATCTAACTTTTCAAACTTAAAACTACAACTTGGAAATTTCTCTAAATAATATTGCCTTAAATTTTCAACCCCCACCTTTTCTTCATCTTTTCTATAAAAAAACAAAATATTTTTAGGTTTATATTTTTCTGTTAATAAAATACTTGCTTCATTATGCACATCAAAAATATTTATAAGTAAATCAAATTCCATAAAAATCCCTCCGATTACTATCTATAACTATTCTTTAACGAATAAATAATAATTATACAAAAAAACTCTACGATAGGTTTTGGAGGAACTTAATCGTAGAGTTTCATCTGTAAATTTAATGGGATACCTATTTTAAAATTTGCTACTAAATTTAATGTATAATAGCAAGAAAACATCGTAAAATGTACAAAAGATTAATTACACACTTTGGGGATGCAGTATATTAATCGTTTTACTATGTTCTGACTTCTCGTAACGTATAGCTATTACATCTATAACTAGCGTGTTTGCTATGGACTTATAATATCATAATTAATAATTATTATCCATTAATAAATTTTATTCTTTGTATAATAAATAATAATTATTATTAAATAAACTATCAATTGAGATTAATGATTTTATTAATTTAGTAATATATAAAGCAATTTACTAAACAAATATAATAAATTATGAAATTAAAAGTTTTTTTTATTAAAAATTAAAGTTCTCAGGTATTATTTCCATTATATTTTTAAACCAAAAAGTAAAGTCTTCTGGGCTTCTAGAAATCCATTTTTTTAAATCCTTATATGAAATCCATTTTGTGTCACAAACCTCAGACTTATTAAACATATTAATACTGCCATTATAAGTTCCAACAAAAACATGGTCTATCTCATTTTCATATAATTCATTACTAAACTTACAGTCATAATTGAAAACAAACTTCTCATAAATATCAGGCAAAATAATCCCTAGCTCTTCTTCTAATCTTCTTATCGCTGCTTCTTTTATGTTTTCTCCCTCCCTTTGATGACTACAACATGTGTTAGTCCACTCTCCTGGTGAATGATACTTTTCTAAAGCCCTTCTTTGTAGTAAAACTTCATTATTATCATTTAATAAAAGAATTGAAAATGCTCTATGTAAAATTCCTTTTTCATGAACTAACATTTTTTCTTCATAACCTAATATATTATCATTTTTATCTACTATTGCTATATATTCTTTTCCCATAATCTACTCCTTAACTCATCCTTTAGTTATTTCTATGTCTTCTATCCTCACACTCTCTATAAGGATATTTTATCCTGTTCATTATAACATTAGTCATAAGATTACTACGACAAAATCTATTAGATAGCTAAAGATTAATTCTCTAGTTCTTTAGCTATTCTACTTTTTTAAACTTAAAAAAATTTTTAGATATATAAATCTAAGCTCTATAAAACTTTAATTAACACTTACAAAAAAGTCGGTAATTTAACTATTTAAATATAAGGTTTATAATAAATTTAAATAAGAGCTTATTAAAAATAATAAGTTATGTACATAAAATAAAAAAAGAAGGCGTTATTTATGAAAAAATATATTGGTCTAATATTTATAGCTACATTTTTATTTAGTACTATGGAAATCGCTATAAAATGTACAGGAACTGCATTTAATCCAATACAATTAAATCTTATAAGATTCTTGATAGGTGGGCTTGTATTACTTCCTCTATCAATTAAAAATTTAAGAAAAAAACATCTTTCTATAAAAGCAAAAGATTTTGTTTATTTTCTAATTACTGGATTTATTTGTATTATAGTCAGCATGACACTATTTACAGTTTCTGTAATCATGAAAGATTCTAATCCTGCTATAATAGCTGTTATATTTAGCTTTAATCCTATATTTACAATTGCACTTGCTTCTTTAGTATTTAGAGAAAAAATCACTGCAAGTATTATAGGAGGTCTTGTTGTTTGTCTTTTAGGATTAGTCTTTGTTATTAATCCTCTACATATAAATAAAGATGAATTTCCTAGCATGATGATAGCATTAGCATCTGGATTTACTTTTGCTTTATATAGCATTATGAGTAAATTCACTATTGTAAAAAGAAAACTTGATGCTATAACTGTTACTGCCTTTACTTTCCTAGTTGGAAGTGCAGAACTTCTAGTATTAATTGGACTTTCACACATAAAAGCTATTTCTACACTTTTAGTAAGTAATAACTTAAGTATGTTTAGTGATATACCTATATTCCACGGAATTTCTTTAGATAATATACTTTTACTACTGTATATTTCAATTTTCGTATCTGGTGTATCATTTGCCCTACTATTTATAGTTATGGATAAACTAGGTTCTACAATGTCATCACTTATCTTCTTTATAAAACCTGTGCTTTCACCAATATTAGCATTAATATTAATTGCTGATATGTCCATTTTACAAATGCACAATTATATAGGAGTAATTATTATGGCAATTGGTTCTATTGTTATTTTCATATCTCAAATGAAATTAAGCAAAAGGCTAAATGCAGGTTCCTAAGAAATAAAATCGTATAAATAATTTTTTCGATAAAAAATACTCATAGGATTATCTCCCATGAGTATTTTTACTTTATTCATTATTCTCTAAAAACTCTTTTCTAGCTTGAAATAAAACTAATAATTCCTCTAAATCATCAACTGTAGCTTGTCCTCTTATGAAACTTCTAGCAGAAGATCTATTTCTTAAATATCTAGCTCTTTCTCTATTTTTTTGCTGCCATCTCTTATTCGCTTCTGTCTGCGGATTTTTCTTCTCATCCATACAAAACCCTCCTAGATAATACCTTTATAAATTCTCTTTAATGTGGTCAAATTTTTATACCGTTGAATGTATGTAATTTAAGAAATTAAATCACTAAAAAACAACTAAACAAATCTTAAAAAAGCTAGTTTTTAGAAAATAAAAAGGATAAATTATCCTTTTTCTATTTTATCAAAATATTGTTAATTTTAAACGTTTAAATTCCTAAACGGGCATTATAGAGTCCTATCTTTAGCCATTTATACTACCGATAAGACTATAAATCTATCCTAACATAAAAGATATACAAAAAAACTTATAATGAGTTAAGAAACAATTTTTGCTCTATTACATTTTTTATAAACATAAATGACACGTAAATACTAAATTATAATTATCTAAAAAAACCTTCTTTTTTCACCCTATTATAAAAATATTTGAAGTATTAACTTGAAAATAATATAAACTTTTTCTACTTAACGGACAAAAAAACCAAGTCTACTTATCGTAAACTTGGTTTTTAAATTTGGTGCATCAGAGAGGATTCGAACCCCCGACCAATCGGTTCGTAGCCGACTACTCTATCCAGCTGAGCTACTAATGCGTATTACCCTATGAATTCTATCATAATTGCACTAATAAATCAAGGTAAACTATTACTAAATTTCAAGAATATTAAGCTCTACTTCTTTTAAAATAATCTCTAAAATGTAATCTTTTATCTGAATTTTAGTGCTATTATCAAGAAAAAACTTCCATAGGAGGATAGCTTTTGAATTATAGATTTAGAAAATTAATATTATTTATTCAGCTTATATTTTCATTTCCATTTGCTCTAGCTTGTTTCGCTGAGCTTTACTTACGAACAAATTCTGTTCAAGCTGTTAATAATAATGCTAATAAAAAAATGTCTATATTTTTAGTAGTTGTATTTCTAATCATATTAAGTATTATTTTCGATAGAGTATTTGCTCTTAGAAAACTATCTAAACACGAAGATATACTTAGAAGACTTATGTGGATATTCCAAATTATAATATCAGCAATACTAGCTTTAGGGTTTTTAGGCTCTATGATTATTTTAGCTACAAGTAACCAGATTCAAAGTACTGCGAATACAGCTTCAGCATTACCATCGACTAGTGGTAATATTGCTGTAGCAATTGTATTGTTCTACTTTATCAGCATTATTGTAGAAAACATTTATTTTTATACTGCTAAAAAATATAGATAAACAAAAACACCCTATAGAAATATACTCTCTATAAGGTGTTTTTAACTTATTAAGTTCTACTATACTAATATAATTGTAAGTTTAGCTCCTTATATCCACAGGCACAAAGCACAGTCGTTTTCGAAGCTTTTATATAAATTTCCTATACTACATTTAAACTATCTTTTATCAAAAGGTAACATATTCAGATACAAAAACTATTAAATAAACTTTGCAATACTCCCCCTATTATTAGGTTTTGTAGTAACCTCAAGCCTCGCATCTATTCTTTCTTTTAACTCTTGTACATGTGAGATAACACCAACAAGTCTACCACCACTTTGTAAATCTAAAAGACATTGTATAGCACTATCTAATGAATCAGGATCAAGTGTTCCAAAGCCTTCATCTATAAACATAGTTTCTATAGAAACTCCACCAGCGTTACTTTGTATGACATCTGCAAGACCAAGTGCTATAGCTAGTGCAGCTTTAAAGCTTTCTCCTCCTGAAAGGGAATTTATACCTCTAACAAATCCTGTATTATTATCTAACACGCTAAGATCTAGCCCTTTTGTGCCTCCCCCTTTAATACCTTCAGTCCTTCTTAATTCAAATCGCCCACTAGTCATTTTAGCAAGCCTTTGATTAGCAACTTTTATTATTTCTTCAAAGTATGAAGTTAAAATATAACTTTCAAACGTCATTTTCTTAGAGTTACCCCCTCTTCCTTTAGCAACTCCCGCAAGATGTTCAATATCATTATATTCTCTTTCTTTATCTCCAATTTTAGCTCTTATTTTTTCTATATCACTGATACATTCCTCATTATTTGTTCTTCTAAGGCTTAATTCTTTATATTCTTTTTGCAAACTTACTTCTCTAATATTGTTTTCATTTATTTCTTTTTCTATATTCATAACAACATCTAAAATAACACTTATTTCTTTTATTTCTAATTTATCAAACTCTATTTTTATCTGCTCATAAGCACCTTTAAGAGTATTAATCTCTGTTTCAAATTTATTTATTTCATTCTCTAAGCCATCAATATTTGATTCATTTAGAACTTTCTTATATTCATCACAACTAAGTTCTTGATCTACTAATGCTTTTTCAAAAGCTTCTTTAAGGCTTCCTATTATCTCCTCTAAATCAACTAAAGCTTTATTTCTTAACTCTAACTCCCTATTATCATTAGAAAGTTTAGTCTCAAATTCCTTATAAATTTTTTCAGCATCATCAAACTCTTTGCTTATAATCTCAACTTGCTTCCTAATGGTTTTTATCTTATTAGATAAAAGAACTTCACTTCTTAGATCTTCTGGTATTTCACATTCTACACTTTTTATATTCTCTAATACTCTAACTAGACTCTCCTTAATATTTATATACTTTTCTCTACTGCTATCTAAGCCTTGTTTTATAGCCCTTAGCGAACTTTTAACTTCTTCTAATAGAACCTTTGAAGACTCTAAATTTTTTGTTTTAGCAAATAAAACCTTATATTTTTCCCTTGCTTCTTCAAGTTCATTATTGAGTTTATCTCCAATGAACATAACTCGCTCTCTTTTTTCACTATCATTAAGTTCTATAAAATCTTCGCCTAATACATCTACTATATTAGTAATCTTATCAGTTACCAGATTCTTAGTATCAGTTTTTATTTCGGCAAATAAAGCCTCCATTTTTCTTAACTCTACGTCCTTTTTTTGAGACATCTCTTCATATAAAGCTTTTAAATCTTTTATCTTTTCCTCTGATAAAACTTCTACTGGCTTTACCGCCTTCATAGGATGTGTTTTAGAACCACAGACTGGGCATTCTTCACCCTCTAATAAATTTTCTGCTAAAATCCCTGCTTGTGCCTTTCTAAATAAATCATCAGCTCTTTCATATTCAAACTTATACTTCTTAAATTCTATTTCTACTTTTTCATAGGCATTTTTAAGCTTACTATGCTCCATTTCTTTAAATCTTATATCTTCTAAATTATGTTTAAGAGTCTTAACAGCTTCTTGTTTTATACCTTTTTCTATTCCTTCAATTTTCAGCTTATTAAGTGTATCAATATACTTACTAGCATCATTAATATAAACTTCTAGCTTTTCCCTCTCATTCTCTTCATTCTTTTCTTTTTCTAAAAATCTATTCACCTGCGCTTCTATAAGCTTAAATTCTCTTTGTAAACCCTCAAGTTCTTTTTTCTTAGCATCATAACTAACTATTTTAGTTCTTTGCTCCTCTAACTTATTTATTTCTATATTATAGCTATCTTTTAGAATAAGTTTTTCCTTCTTAGAACTTAAGTTTTCATTTGCTTTTTCCTTCTTAGCTCTAGTATCTAAAACCTCTTTTTTTAGTTCTAAAATTCTTTTTACTATTAATTCTTTAGCACTCTGCTCCTTTAATAGCTTATCTTCTTCAACCTTTACTATAAAAGCTTTTCTTCCCTTTTGTAAAAGCTTTTTCTTATCAGTTATACTAGGAATCTCTTTTTGCTTTGCATTATACGCTAAACTAGTTTTTTCATAACTTTCTATACATTCTTTAGTTCTAAATAAAACTGACTTTCTTTCTTCAAGCTCTTTTATAAGAGTCCTCAAAACAACTATTTTATCTTCAAAATTATGTTCCTCACTCTTATCTTCATCTATAAGCTTCTTTGTAAGGTCTAAAACTGCATCTACGTCTATATGTTCTTCTTTTAATTTAGAATAAAGAACTGTATCATCTTCACATTTTATTTTTTTTATAAATACATCTCTTTCTTTTATTGCCATTTTTAATTCATCGGCTAATCCCTTAGCTTTTAAAGTTAATTCTTCTTGTATCTGATTAAACATAGAAGTACCAAAAATTTCTCTAAAAATTTTTTCCTTCTGACTAGAACTCGCCTTTAAAAAATTAATAAACTGTCCTTGCGGAAGCATTACTATTTGTCTAAATTGTTCACTAGTAACCCCTATTACTTCAATAACTTTTTTATTAACATTAGTCACTCCTGTAACAGGTCTTTCAACATTTGGAATATGAAACTCTGCTGCTGCTTCAAAAGTTCTAGTTCCCTCTCCTCTTTGTTTGTTAAGCTCTTGGCTTGGTCTTCTTCTTATCTTATAAATTTCTCCCCTAAGCTCAAACTCAAATTCAACATAGGTTTCAGTACTTCCATCAGCATAATCACTTCGTAGAGAATCTACACTTCTAAAATCACCTGATGGTTCACCAAATAGTGCATAACTTATAGCATCAAAAATAGTTGTTTTTCCAGCTCCTGTCTTTCCTGTAACAAGAAACATACTTCTACCTTGTAACTCATTAAAATCCAAAACTTGCTCATTTGCATAGTTCGCAAATGCACTCATTATTAATTTAAGTGGTCTCATTATCTATCTCCCTCCACTTTCTCTATAACTTCGCTAACTATATCTAACCTTTTGTCTGATAGTTCCATTCCTGTAACATTCTCATAAAACTCTCTAAACAACTCAACTTTATTCTTATTAATTTCTTCTATTTTTAAAGATACTTCTTCTTGATTTAAGACCCTTTTATATTCCCTCTCTAAACTTAAAGCATTCTTGTAAATACTTTTTAGTTTAGCCATAGGCTCATATAATTCTCCATCATCCGTTAAAATAAAATGAATATAATCATCAGTTTTCTGATTTATGCAAAACTCTTTTGAAATTAAATCATCTAAATGCCCTTTTAAAACCCTGATTTCTCTTAAAGGTACAATCTTTTCCTCTCTAACATTTATACCTTCATCATTTAATTCAACTATAGTAACACTATTTTTGTGATTCTTCTCTGAAACAGAGTATTTAAGTGGAGAACCTGAATATCTAATAACATCACTATCTATACTAACTCTCTTCGGCTCATGGATATGCCCAAGTGCTACATAATCAAAACCTTCAAACACCTTA
>JBOFRC010000034.1:0-22089 GCA_051650825.1 Sarcina sp.
ATACTAATAAAATCCCAATAATAGTAATACAAGTACTTTGAAATGCTTTTCATAAAAAGTTAAAATTATACTCGTGTCAATTGATAGGATTAAAAATTAACTTTTAAGCTGAAAGTTAATAATTTAGATAAAAGAAAGAACAGGTATTATAAATATGGAAAACAGTAAAAAATTCACACCTTTTCAAATAGGTTTTATAGTATTCTTCTGTATCCTTAGTGTAATCGTCTTCCTTATTCCAGGATGGACAGGTTCAACAACTTGGGCAGAAGTATTCGGAATAGTTTCAATCATAAGTCTTATTTCTGCTGTAACGGGAGTATTTAACTCTATCTTTATCGCAAGAGCTGATGTATGGTGCTACTTCTTCTGGATTATCAACACATTAACTTATGCTTTTGTAGCATACGAAAACAACTTATATGGACAAGTTATACAAAACATTATCTTTATCTTTCCACTAGAAGTAATAGGTGTTATTTCTTGGATTAGAGCTTTAAAGAAAAAGAAATCTGAAAATCCTGAAGATTCAGAAATAGATGTTAAAAAATTTGGTTCAAAAGAATGGATATTAACAGTAATCGGTCTAGCTATCTTCTGGTTTGCTTATGGAGTATTAATACATTTCATACCAGATATCATGATGGGATTATTCGGAATCAAAGTTGCTCCTGATACAACAATAATAACTGACTCATTAACAGCTATATTAACAATTTATGCTGTTTGGTTAACAGGTGCTAGATTCTTCGAACAATGGACTTTCTGGTTACTTTCAAACGGAATTGGAGTTATATTATTCTTCCAAATTTTAATTCCTCAACTTATGCATGGACAATTTAATGTCTCAACAATGTCAGGTGGTCTTGGATGGATTCAATATCTAACAAGTGCTATCTATGGATTCGTTTGTTGGAGAGACCTTTACAATAAAAAACATAAAAAAGGTAAATATGCAGTTGCTGCTTAGTAGTAAACTTATTTACAGAAAAAAGCTGTGGACAACTTTTCAAAAAAGTTATCCACAGCTTTTTTATTTTAAAATAAATTTGTCTCAATTATCTAACTGCATACCAATAAATAGCTTGTCCTGAAAAAGCACCAAATACTACAACTATTTTTTGATTTTGAATATATTCTTTAGATTATCTAGGTACAAATTTCTTACCGAAAAGCTCTCATTTATTTAGGTTCAATAATTTAATAGATATACTGATAAAAAATAAAAATATAATTTTAAATGAACATATAATAGTTATAATCATAGTTGTTCATTTAGACTACACTCTATTGAAACTTAAATAAAAGGAGCTGTCGCATTAGCTAATTAAATTATAGCATTAAATTTAAGTATATTTCATTAATGTTCTAAATATTAATAATACTTGTATTGTAAATATTATTGCTATAGAATTTATAATAGTAACTCTAATAGTATTAAATTTTATATATATTTTTGAAAATAAATAATCTTGTAATATAACAATAAAACAATAAATAAAAAGAGCTATAGCTGCAAAAATGGTCAAATGTAAATTTGTAGCAAATAATATTCCTAGTATAATCATTTCAATAAAAAATACTAAAAAAATCATAAAATATTTATTTTGTTTTCTCAATATTTTAAATGAAATATACTTTGAAATTTTTAATACAGAAAAATTCAAAAAAAATAATATCAAAATTTCAATAATACTCATTAATATAGACTTTACAACAGATTCAAAATTTAAAGACATTGTTATATTCAAAGTGTTAAGAGCCTTATATGTAGGTTGTATTAAAATTGCGGTTAAAATACTACAATTAAATAACCATATCCAACTTACCTTTAAATATCTATTTTTGGATACTTTCATAGTTCCTCCTATAAAATAAACTTTTATTATATTAACTTATACTAACACAAATTCCAAAAAACATAAATTTATGACGCCATATTGTTAATTTTAATTAATTCCTTTTATACTTTGTATTTTACTCAGAATATTATTATTACTCATTACAGCAGCCAACACCCCTATAAATTTTGTATATTCTCCCAAACTATCAAGGTCTTCTCCGAACCCTTCACACTCATCTATTATCTCTTCACATGTAGATACTGAATCATTTGCACCTTCTTCAGTATCCTCCTCTGACTCTTCAGTTTGCCCAAAATTCGGGTTATCTCCTGGTATTATTCTAATTGCTAAAGTTACAGATAATTTATCTGATTCCGTCCCTTGTTTATATAAATCACTTATTATTGAAAGGAAAATACCATTACTAGTATCATATCCTAATTTTAGTTTTCCACCTGGTAATGATGTTATTAAATCTATTATCGATTTACCATTTGGCAACGAAAAATTATATTGAGCTTTTACATTATCTAAATTCAAGAAATTCCCTTGATACGTAAGTGAACCGTTACTTAAATTATAAGTATATTTAGTACCACCATATGCTACAATATCACCTAACTTTAAAGTGATTTTAACATCAGCAACTGTAGAAACTGGGAAAGTTTCTGAATAAGTAAAGTTTCCAGATGCTTTTAGTCCAAATTGTCTAGCAAAAAACTCATATTGAATTGTTTCAGTTGTTATTTCATCATCTTCTCCTGTATTATAAGGACTATTTAAAGGAATTTTATGCCCTACCCCATCTGGACCAAGTTCCCATCCATCAATATCTGTACTAACTTCCATAGCTCCATTAGGTCCCACGTAATACCATTTACCATTATCTTTAACCCACTGATTTTCTTCCATAATTCCATCTGAACCTAAATAATACCATTGTCCTTTATCTTCTATCCATTGACTTGAAGCCATAATTCCATCTGGTTGGAAGTATACCCAATTTCCTTTCGGGTCATTAAACCATCCTGTTATCATTTCTCCACTTGAGTTGAAGTATACCCAGTTTCCATTCGGGTCATGGAACCACCCTTTTTGTAATACTCCATTTATATAGTAATACCATTTACTATTATTAGGGTCATGATACCAACCATTTGATGTATAAAAATCAGTTATTGAAGTTCTTGGCACAACTGTTTTTATTTTTTGTCCATTTTTAGTTTGTACTTTTTTTCTTCCATTTTACATTTTCTCCTTTATCTTTTGTATTTTGTATTTTGAATTTGAATGTTTACCAATTCACTTATAAAAGAGGCTTATTTTGATAGTTTTGTAAAGTAAGTTAAGAAATTTTATGATTTAAAATTATTTCTTTTTGTATTTTCTTTAATTTTTGAGATATTCTTTGTTTTGAAAGTCCTAAAGAAGCTCCTATCATTTCACAAGTTAATCCTTCTATATATTTAGAAATTAAAATTTTAAAATCGCCTTCTTTTAAATATGAAAAAACCTCTCTTAAATCACTAAACTCATCATAAGTTACTAAATTAAAATCTTCTAAATAGTCTTTAACAGCTTCAAATGATACAAATTCATATTCAGTATCCTTCTGATAACGACCTTCTATATCACGTGTTTTAAAATACCTCATATTTATGTTTAAGTACTTTAAAAACTTGGAGAGTTCTAATATATTTTTTAATACAGCATTAGCAACAACTGTATAAAACTCCTCAAGGATTAAGTCATAATCTAAATGATATTTATAAGCATACTTCCTCAAATACTTCGAAAATGCACTTGTAAGCTCTTCTAAGGCTTCTAGGTTATTTTTCTTCACTCCTAATAATAAATCTCGTAAACGTTCTTCTGATAACATGAAATCACACTCCTATAAAACTGAAGAGTGTGATTTTACATTATTCCATAATTTAACCTTATTGGAATAATATTGATAATTTATTGTTTTTATTTATCACTGTAATCCTTTAAATTGAGTTTTTGAGCCAAAGAGATAATTTCTTTCACTAAATTTTGATAATCTTTCTCTCTTTTGTTATGTTCTTTAAAAACATAGAAAAGTAAATATACAAATAGAACTGCAAAATACCTTGGCTTATAACTAATTTAAATATACTAACTTCTATCTTAATCCCTCCTAAAGCCATTCTTACCTATAAAGAAACTAAAACCACTATAAAAGTAAAGAAAACTATAAAATACTTAGTTCTTGCTATTAATATGTACTAACGCTTATTTTGTCTTAGCTGGAATGGTTATCCCTAGATTAGATAGTTTAGATAAAGAAAAAAGAGTGAATGAACTGCTAAATTAAACAGTTTATCCACTCTTTTACTATATGTATTTTACGGAAGTCCTCCTCCCTTAACTTTTATATGTACTAATTGCTTTCTTCATAGCTCTTTCTACAGCCAAAACATCTTTTTTAGTATAAAACCTAATATCATTATGTTTTCTACACGCCTTTAGCCAGTTATTAAACTTTCCATCCATGCCTATAACTTCATACAAAGCCTTCAAAACATTCCTTGTAAAGAAATATTTCTTGTATACCGATACAAATTTGCTTAAATTCATACCTCTTTCATTTTTTACACTCTCCCAAAGTAGAACTAATCTTTCCGTTATACTTTTTTCAACTTTAGGTATTTTAGGTATTAAATATAACTTTATTAGTCAATTCATCAAGATAAATATCAAAATCATTATATTTTCTACCAATAAACTTAAACTCCATACCTGTTTTATGTGTATGTCATCCGCTACTTTCTAAATCTTTGTCATAAAATTCCATTTGAAAGCTCGAACTTTTATTATTTCGCATATTTGGACGCAAAATATCTAATGATGTAGTACTCCATCTACTATTTACACCGCTTCCTGTTGTTAATAGCTTATAGATAAAATATATCAATGTAAAATCATCTACAAACTCTAAATCACTATCTATAGCTATATCTATTCTTTTAAATTTTATATCTCCTATGTACAATATTTTTAAGTAAGTCATTAGCCTGTAAAACTCTTCTATGTATTCTTTGTTTAGATATAATTACATCATATGAACCATATTTCTTATGAAGATTTATTATAAAACTTAGCGTGTTATCGAAATTAAACCCTATTTTATTTTTTTTAATACAATCATGTTCTGGAATATTTACATCAAGAATATTCTCCCCTTTTACGTTTATTTGCTGTGTAGCTACTTATAAAAAAAACTCAGAAAAACTTTTTAGATGTTTTATAATACCACCATTTCTAAGTATTCCTATAATATTTATTATTTTTGTTATAGCACTAATGCTATATTCTACATAATAAGTACAAAAAATGGTTATAGCCTACTTTCATTATCCATTGCAGCAACTAAAGCATCTTATTATCGTTGTTCAAATATGAAACAATCTAAAGTATTTGCATCTTAAGAGTTGTAATAGACTTATTGTTTTTAATTTTAAACTTTTAAAAACAATTTTTAGTATACAATTTTATCAAGTATACAAACAAATAAATTTTGTTAATTAATTTTAAGTAATATTAGAATAAGGAGAATCTTAATAATGAATAAATATGCTTTAAAATTCAAAACACACTCTAAGTGTAAATTATTAGTTTTCTAAATTAGCTTGTACTACTACAAAAGTCACTCTTTTAAGCAATGTTGCAAAATATAATTTATTTAAATAAATTAAAATAAAAAAGAATCCACCAATTCAAAATGAATTGATAGATCCTTTTCACTTTTAAAGTCTTATTATCTTATAGGTCATCTACTAATGCACCAGCTTTAGCATAAGCTGTTGATTTAGCTTCAAAGAAATCTGTTTTAACCATGTTAGGGTCTGAATATTGTTCTACCCATTTAGCTGGATTCTCTAAGTGATCTGGATATAGTATTTCAAAGTTTAAATCTTTAAGTCTTAAGTTTCCTATATATTTAATATAGTTTTCTATAAGATTTTCATTGATTCCTTCTATTCTGTTTCCTATTACATATTTACCCCATGAGATTTCATTTTCAACACCAGTTTTAACCATGTCTCTTAACTCTTCAACAAACTCAGCTGTGAAGACTTCTGGCATTTCTCTTGTAAGTTCTCTTATTATATTTCTAAATAACCAAAGATGTGTATTTTCATCTCTGTTTATATATCTTATCTCTTGTGAAGAACCTGGCATTTTACCTATTCTAGCTAAGTTATAGAAGAACATAAATCCTGAGTAGAAATATACTCCTTCTAGTATGTAGTTAGCCATTAATGATTTAACAAAGTTATTCATTGTTGGATTTTCTATAAAGTTATTATATAAATCACCTATGAATTTATTTCTAGATAAAAGTATTTCATCATCTTTCCATTGGTATAAAATTTCATTTCTTTCCTCTGGTGAACAAATACTATCAAGCATGTAGCTATAACTTTGTGAGTGAACAGCTTCTTGGAATGCTTGTATTGTTAAACAAAGGTTAACTTCTGATGCTGTAACATAGTTATTTATGTTTCCAAGGTTAGCTGTCTGTATTGAATCAAGGAATATTAAAAATGATAATATCTTGTCATAAGCTTTTTTCTCGTCAGTTGTAAGTTTTTTATAATCCTTTAAATCTTGAGAAAGATTTATTTCCTCTGGTATCCAAAAGTTATTCATCGCCTGTCTGTACCATTCTGAAACCCATGAATATTTCATGTTATTAAAATCATTAAGATTTGTAGTATTACCATTTACCATTCTTTTTTTTGAGACTTCTACATCTCCAAATTCATTAAACAAGGTTTTTTTATTTATTTCCATTTTTATGACACTCCTTTAATCACTTTTTACAATAATTTAAATTTGAACACTATAAACTATATTTAACATAGTACTAAGTTCTTCTTTAGCTGTAATTTAATTATTATCTTAAATATAGTTTAGACCGAGTAAGGGAGAACTCTCCCTTATCCTAAAATCTAAAACTTTCATCTTATAAAAAATAGGTTTTCAATTTACTAAATTCAATCTATGCTGAACACATTGCACACTCTTCAACTTCAAGTGATTTACTTCTTACATAGTAAATACTTTTAACCCCTTGATTACATGCTTGAATATATAAATCTGCAATCTGTCTCATTGTTAAATCAGTTGTAATATATAAATTAAATGATTGTGATTGGTCTATATGTCTTTGTCTTACTGCCGCTGCTTCTACTGACCACTCTTGATCAACATCATATGCTGACATGTAATAGAAACCATTATCTTCTGTTAAGCCAGGAGCTGTTTTAGGTGTTATACTTCCCTTCTTCTCTTCTAGCCAGAATTTCTCCATAACAGGGTCTATTCCTTCTGTTGTTCCCGCAATTGTTGCAGTTGAGCCATTTGGAGCTACTGCAAATAAGTAACCATTTCTCATACCATATTGTGAAATTTCTTCTCTTATATTATTCCATCTTTCTGAGTTATAGCCTCTTAACTTAAAGTAATCTCCGTTATCCCAGTCTGAACCTTCAAATAAGCTATATCTTCCTTTTTCTTTAGCTATTTTTGCACTTGCTTTAACTGCATAATAGTTGATATCTTCATAAACTTTATCTACAAATTCAAAGTGTTTTTTTGTATCCCATATAACTTTATTGTTAGTTAACATATGATGATATCCTGAAGTACCAAGCCCTATAGCTCTATATTTCTTGTTAGTTACCTCCGCATAAGGAACTGAATAATAGTTAAGGTCTATAACATTATCCATAGCTCTTATTTGAGTTTCAACTATCTCTTCTAATTCTTCTTGTGAATTAACATCAACATTTCCTAAAACTATTGATGATAAGTTACAAACAACAAAGTCTCCAGCTTTAGTTCTTTCAACTATTATTTTATCCCCATTTTCATCAATTATTTCAGTTTTTAATATTTCTGCTGAACTCATATTTTGCATAATCTCTGTGCATAAGTTAGATGAATAAACCATTCCCTTATGTTTATTAGGATTCATTTTATTTACTGTATCTCTATAAAAAGCAAAAGGTGTCCCTGTTTCTGCTGCACTCTTAATTATAAGTCTAACAACATCTCTTACTTCCATTTCTCTTTTATCTATAGCATCATTTGCTACACATTCATAATATCTTTTTTCCCACTCTTGACCATAAAAATCTTCAAGTGAATATCCCATAACTTCTTTAATTTGATGTGGACACATCATATACCATACAGAAGACATATCTTTCTGTGCAAGCTTCCAGAATAAATCTGGGTAACATATTCCTGGGAATACATCATGAGCTTTCTTTCTATCATCTCCATTGTTAGTTCTAATTTGTAAGAACTCTGGTATATCTTTATGCCAAGCATCTAACCAAACAGCTACAGAACCATTTCTAACACCTAGTTGGTCAACAGCTACTGCTGTATCATTCATAAGTTTAACCCAAGGAATAATTCCACCTGATGCTCCTTTAAATCCTCTTATTGATGATCCAAGCGCTCTAACCTTACCAATGTAGATTCCCATTCCTCCACCAAACTTAGATACCTTTGCAAAGTTATCAATAGTTTGATAAATACCATTTAAACTATCTTCAACTGTATCTATGAAACATGAGCTTAGTTGATAAAATGGCTTTCTAGCATTTGACATTGTTGGTGTTGCCATAGTTGCCTTTAATGTACTTAATGAGTTATAGAATCTTTTAACCCAATAAAGTCTATCCTCTTTTTTCTCTGGAATTGCAAGATGCATTGCTATTCCCATAAACATTTGTTGTGGAAGTTCAGTTTTAGTTCTATCAAAATTTTCTACTAAATATCTTTCAGATAAAAGTTTAACTCCACTATATGTGAAAATAAAATCTCTCTCTGGTTTTATCTCTTTTTCTAATTCAGCTATATCTTCTTTTGTATAATTTTCTAAAATATACTTTCCATATAAGCCCTTATTAGTTAGTTCCTCTATAAGATCATAAAAATTCTTATATACTTCTTCTGTATTTATGCCTCTATTCTTAGCTACATCTTCTCTTAGGTTTAGAACATATATATGCGCTGCAATGTCCTGCCAATTTGGTTCAAATTGTGTAGTCAATTCTAAAGCCGTCTTCATTATAGAATTTTTGATTTCTCTCTCACTCATATTTGGTTTTAATATGTTATCTAGTGCATCTTTTAATTTGTCCTCTGAATACTTATCAGTATTCCCCTTAATATAGCCCATAGCTTGGCTACACGCCTTATTTATCATCATTCTCCAACTCCCCATATACAATATCTAGTATCTATTTTATTTCGTATCACAATATAACACTATATATAGTGTTTCGCCTTTTCTATTATAGTTATTTAAATCTTCATTGTAAACTCAACTTTGTTATGATTTTTGAATGAATTTTGACACTAATCTATTCCTTAGTAAAAATATCTCTAAATTTAATATGCTTCCAAAAATAATTGCTTAGTTAATAAACTACTAGAAAAAATGCGAATTTGAAAAGTACATTATACTATAATTAAAACTACAGTTTCTATTTCATTGATAAAAATAGCAATGAATAATAAACTCCAAATTCCTAATAATATGCATCAAATGTTAGCATAAACAGTAATTGACCTAAACACCAAAAATAAAACAGATATAAAAACTTAAATAAAAACTGTGGATATTTTTTAAATTTTTTATCCACAGCATTTTTTATTTTTTATATTGAAATTGTTTTGGATTGTTATCAACAACATCTTTTATAATTTCTTTTATTTCATCTTTAGATAACTCTAAATTTTGAATTCCACCTATCTGACATTCAAAAATACCACATATACTATTAAAAATCATAGCATACACATATTTCTTTTTCTCAAAAACTTCATCTTCTTTAAACATGGAATCATATAAAATTTCAGCTTCTTTTTTCACGTATTCTAAATCTTTTAATTTATAACTCTCCATTTTATTATCTCCTATTTTGTCTGTGACTTTAATAATTTATCAAAAATTTTATCACTTACAATTTTTCTAACCTTTAAATTTAGCTTTGCATCGCTTGTTGGCTTATATCTTATTTTTGGATTTGAAGAGTTTACTATATTCACTAACTCCTGTGCAACCACCTCTGAATCTGGAACTTTCGGATTAGAATACATCTTTATAAAACTATTTTTAAAGCTAGTAGATGCATCTTTATATGCCTCATTTTCATCTTCGCTAAAAGTATTTGCAACTATTCCATCAAATCCAGTTTTTACAACTCCTGGTTCTACTATAACAACCTTAATGCCAAATGGGTCAAGTTCTAATCTCATCGCATCTGAAAGTCCCTCAACTGCATGCTTAGATGCTGAATACCATCCCATAAATGGCAGGGCTACCTTTCCAACAACCGATGAAATATTTATTATTAGTCCACTTTTCTGCTTTCTCATATATGGCACTACGGCATTGCTAACACAAGCAAGTCCAAACACATTCACATCAAACTGTCTCTTTGCTAAATCCATTGATACTGTTTCAATAGCCCCATATGAACCATATCCTGCATTATTAATAAGAACATCAATAGTCTTATCTTTTATAATAATTTTATCTATTACATGTTCTATAGATAATTCATCAGTCACATCCATATATTCAACTTTTATTCCTAGTCTCTCAAGGTCTTCCATAAGACTAACTCTTCTAGCCACTGCATAAACTATATATCCTTCATTATGCAATTTTATAGCTGTAGCTTTTCCAAAACCAGAAGATGCACCTGTTATTAATACAACTTTTTTCTTCATTTCGACGCCCTCCTTTTTATATTAAATACTAAGTCCCTATGCATAGTATTATCTAAAAAAAATATGTGTATTTTATATTTCTTCTATTTATTTTTTTCTAAAATTCTTATTTTCTATAAAGTTTTTTATTTAACCTTTAATATTTCTAAATATGTTTTAATAATAACCTTTTATATTTTATTATCACGAAAGCACTTAAAATAAACTAAAAAAGGAACTGTGCTTATACAGTTCCCACTCAGACTTTCTCCTCTTCTTTCTTTTCTTTAAAGAGAGATAATACAGTTATTGTTATTAAAATAAATATAGTACCAATCCATTGAATCGTTGTAAATACAACATTTAAGAATAAAATAGAAAGTATTGCTGCTGATAAAGGTTCTATGCATCCTAAAACACTTGCTTCATATCCTGAAATATATTTTAAACTTTCAAGATAACAGTAAAAGGCTACAAGAGTTCCAAATATAACAACAAAGAAAATTGCTAAAATAGACTCTAAAGACCAATGACCAGTTCCTTTAGTCGGTGGATAAAATGACGCAAATATTCCTCCACCTATAAGCATTCCCCATGCTATAACTGTTGTTGATCCATATTTCTCTAATAGCTTTATTGGCTGTAATGTATAAACTGCTGAAGCAAATGCTGAACAAATTCCCCAGAATAAAGCTACTTTTGATATTGATAATGTACCAAAGTCCCCTTTTGTAATAATTAAAACAGTACCAAATAAAGCAAGCCCAACACAAATAATTTGTCTTGCACTAGGTAATTTTCTGCTTTTAAGTGCTAAATAAACAAGTATTACAATCGGTGCTAAGTATTGTAGTATAGTTGCAGTTGCAGCATTTCCATAATCTATAGCTTCAAAATATGTAATTTGCACACCTAACATACCTACAATAGAAAATACAATTAGAGTAATTACATCTCTTTTATCAGTCCATATCTTAAGTAAATTAGAATCTTTTTTTATAATTCCAACTATTAATAATATCAATCCTGTAAACAACATTCTCATATCAACTAACCATTCTGTACTAAATCCTGCTATTTGAAATAAATACTGTGCTACTGTTCCTGATACTCCCCAAAGTAACGTTCCTAAACATACTAAAAATAATCCCCTTGCTCTGAAATTATTTTTCATTAAATATGCTCCTTATTTTATATTAAATTTTATGTACTAAAACATAAGGTAATCCTCATGCTTTATATAGTATTTTATTATAATACATTTATTAAATTAAAAAGGGCTATTATACCCTTTAAAAATCAACTCTACATTCGCTATGTCTTGACTCATTAAAAATTTCGGCTCTTCTCTTCTTATTAACATAATTAACAGCTCTCATTTTAAATCTTTCAACTTCCTTTAATGAATAAAAATTAGCTAAGTCTAATCCTGCAAAAAGAGCATCCATAGCAAAATATTTTAAATCTTGAAGGTTATTCATATTTTCCTCATCAATCTCTAAAACATCAGCCTTAATCTTAATATCTTCAAATTTAATTTCAAATGCTTTTAATCTTTCTAATATAGTTTCATCACTACAATCACCTAAATCGCATCCTGAAAGTTCAAATATATAGTTCATATACTCATTATTAACCTTAACATACTCGTTATATATACTAATTAAATCCAAAATTCTCACTCCTCACTAAAATACTGACTTTATCTATTATATAATATTTTTACAAACTATGTTGCATTAGATTTTTATTCGCAGGATTCCTCTCTACTAAAGATTTCAAAACTTCTTAGGAATTCATACTTTTAAAAGTAAATTTACCAAGCAATAATGTTATATCAAAATCCACAAATCTAACCATATCTCTTAACAAACTACGTTTATTATAACAAAAGCTGTGGATAAATTTCATAAAAACTTATCCACAGCTTTTGTTATAATTCAAATAAATCTTAAACTTCTACTATCTCACATTTACTGACATCAACTTCACCATCATATAAGAATAGATATGTACCTGCAAATAATAAAGATCCTGTACTAGGGTCATGAAACTTGCAATTTTCCCAATAGTCTATAGCATCTTGACTATATTTTTTATATTCATTAAAATTCTCAAGAACATCTTGATTGATAGGGTAAAATTCCCCTGCATCATCTCTGTCAAAAGTTAGGTATAAACACATTTTGCTTAAATCAAAATTTTTCAAAGGAATTTTATAAAACTTAGTTCCCTCAAAACTTATCCCTGTCCTTCGCTTATATTCTCTTCCAAGAACTCTAGGTAACATTGCAGTTAAGAAAATTACATCTCTTTTTTTGCAATTAAGTATTTTAACTTCTTGATTCTCCCTATGATAGGGATTAGGAAATTTACTCATATCACCTTTATATAATTCATCAGTATTTTTATAAAGTTTAGCTAAAGATACAAGTATCTTATTTTTAGTGTCTGATCTTACAGCATGATATAAATACATTTTTTCACCTTCTTCGTTCAACAATTACATTTACCAATATAATACTACCAATATTATTAATATAAAAAAAGTAAAACCATGGATAAAATTAAGCTTTTATCCACAGTTTAAAGACTTCTTATTTAAATAACTTTAAATATTCCACATATCCTTCATTTTCAAGTTCATCTTTTGGGATAAATTTTAACGATGCTGAATTTATGCAATATCTAAGACCTCCGAATTCTTCTGGCCCATCACAAAATACATGTCCTAAATGACTATCCCCAAAGTTACTTCTAACTTCAGTTCTAACCATTCCATGCGATTTATCAACATTTTCTTTTATTAAATTTCTATCTATAGGTTTTGAGAATGCAGGCCATCCACATCCTGAATCAAATTTATCTGTTGATATAAACAGTGGTTCTCCTGTTGTTATGTCAACGTAAATTCCTTCTTCAAAATTTTTATCATATTCATTGATAAAAGGTCTTTCAGTAGCATTTTCCTGTGTTACTTTGTATTGAAGATCTGTTAACTCACTTCTTAATTCTTCTTTATTTTTTTTCACATATTTTTTATCCATAATTTTCCTCCTCTTTTTGTTTAAAGTTTTTTTCTATATCTTGTAAGATAACATTAATACTTTATAATGAGTAAATTATGAAGTTCTAATTAATATTATAACAATGAACAAAAGTTATTTTAATGGTAAATCAAGGAAACATACGAACTAAATAAAAAGACGCACATAATATTGTACGCCTTTTTGCTTTTATGCTTTCACAGCAACTATAATATTTCTATTTATTGATTGGTCAACTCTATGTAAATAATCAATATATGGAGCATCATCTAGAATTTTAAATCCTTTTTCCTCCATAAGTGTTGCAAGCTCTTCTCTTTTCATAGTGAATTCATTAAATGAAAGAACTATAGACCCTTTAGTTTTTAATGCATTATGCCACCCTACTAGTGCTACTTGTAATAACCATAAAGGACTTCTATCCATATTACTTACCCCTTGGCTTTTGCTTCCATGTTGAACTCCATAAGGTAAATCAGAAACTATCATATCACAAGATTTTTTCTTTAAAAGTAAATTTATGCTTCTAGTATCTGCTGAATATAACTCCATTGTTTGGAAATCACCTTTTAGGAAATCATTTTTATCTACGGCAGCAGTTAATGTAAAACTATCAGCCATTTTTTTACCATTAGGCCCTGGTATTTTAGCAGTTTGTATTCTATGTTTATACTTTCCTGTTTTCATAAATCTAACTATGAAAGTCTCAATTTCATTAACCCATTTAGCATCTATCTCTACACCTATAACATCAAGACCTCTTATTAAACCTTCATATAATGTAGTACCTTTACCACACATAGGATCTAAAAGTCTCGGCTTTGATGAACCAGTTTTACAAGCACTAATTGCAAGGTTTACCATAAGTCTTGTAAACTGCTCATTTGTCTTACCATTATATTTTAAAATTTGAGTCATACTTTCTGGGAATGTTGTAAAGTCTTCTACTTTTATTGGCTTTAAAAGCCCATTTTCTACTATCTCAAATAAAGCATAGTAAATAGAAGATGTTCCTATAGCTTTTATAACTTCTTGTGTTAATTCACTCTCAGTTCTAAAGCAAATACATGCTGGTATATCAAGCTCACGCTCTCCTATTTCTAAAAGTTCTACATCATAAGCTCCTGTTATAGCACTTAGCTCTGAAAAAGCTATACTCATAGCAGTATCAAAATATATTCTATTATGTCCTGGATTTGCTAAAATAGCATATTGTTTCATCAAATTATTACCTCTTTCGTTTCAGAATTGTATTATATAATTTTACATTACATAAACTTAAATTACTAGATTGTATATTTCATAATTTACATAGTTTGATTTACATATCTCTTTATATGATAATAGACTCAGACTGTACTAGGGAATACAGTCCTTTTGTTGTTATTATAAAAAGCTACGTTAAAATAATAAAAACGAGGTTAAAGGAAATGGATGCTATTAAAATTTATAGCTCAATGCTAAAGAAAAATATTAATAACAAGCCTGTCAAAGCAAGAAAAATGCTAAAGATTGGCTATAATCTCGAATATCTGAGATTGAAACTTTTAAAAGATAAAAACTTACCACCATCTCTTAATTATTTATCAGAGGTATGTATGAAATTTACATTAGATCCTCTTAAAAATCCTAAAAGAACTGCTTTTGTAAATGTATTTACACCTACAGAAATTTTACATGCGTTTGGAATACACCCACAGTTAATTGAAGCTTTTTCTTCATATGTAGCAGGAACACAATTTGAAGATTCACTAATAGATGCTGCTGAAAGCGAAGGCATTGCTGATAGTCTTTGCTCTTATCATAAGACTTTTATTGGTGCTGCAATAACAAAGCTTGTTGAAAAACCTAAGTTTTCAGTAACAACTTCAACTGCTTGTGACGCTAATGTTAATACGTTCAGATGTGTTTCTAGTATATATGAAATTCCAAACTTCGTTATAGATGTACCTTATAACTATACAGAGGAAAGTGTTGAATATGTTGCTAATGAACTTAGAAGATTCGTTTCTTTTGTAGAAGAAATTTTAGGTGAAAAACTAGATGAAGAAAAACTAAAAGAAATTATAAAAAGAGAAAATAAAGCACTAGAACTTTATAAGGAATATTTAGAAATTCTAAAAACTAAATACTTTCCAAACACACTAACACTAGAAATGTTTAAAATATTTATAACTCATCCTGCCGCTGGCTCAAGCGAAGCTTTAAAATTTTATGAAATGTTATTAGAAGATATTAAAGTGTATCCAACTAAGAAACCAAAAAAGAAAATCCTTTGGGTTCATTTACTACCATTTTACAGCGAATCTATAGGAGAATTTTTAGATAATAATGAGGACTATCAACTATTACTTTCTGATATGAATATAGATGGTCTAATAGAACTTGACCCTGAAAAACCATATGAGTCACTTGCTAAAAAGCTTATTTTAAATATGTATAATGGACCTTATGAACGCCGTGGAAACAATATTTTAGAGTATGCTAAAAAGCTTGGAGCTGATGGTGTTGTAAACTTCTGCCACTGGGGTTGTAAACAATCTAATGGCGGCTCATTAATTTTAAAAAACATTCTTGAAAAAGAAAATATTCCCCTAATAAACCTTGATGGAGATGGCGTTGATAGAAGAAATAGTCAAGAAGGACAAAACAAAACTAGATTGGAAGCCTTTTTTGAAATGTTAAATGCTAAAGATGGAGGAAATAAATAATGATAGCTTGTATGTGTAAATATAGTCCTTTCGCTATTTTTGAAGGCTTTGGACAAGAAGGAAAAATTTTAAGTAGTGAAGTTGAAGGGCTAACTCATTCTGAAACACTGCTTCATCCTACTATGTGTTCATATAGCAAAGTTCTTTTAGATACTTTAATAGATAAAAATATAAGTGAAATTCTTCTTATAAATTGTTGTGACTCAATAAGAAGATTAAAAGATACTCTTATGACTCTACCTAATATTAAATTTGTACACATTATGGATTTACCAAGAAAAAATAGTTGTTGTGCAAAAGATATGCTAAAACTTGAACTTGAAAAATTCATAGATGAATACGAAAAATATAAAGGAATCAAATTTGATATAGATAAATTTAATAAAGGTTTATATAAATATTTATCTCCTAAAAGAGAAAAAGAAGGTGCTTATATATCTCTTATTGGTGCTAAGGCTTCAAAAGATTTAATACATAAGATAGAAGATTGTCTTGACTATAAATTAGTCAATGAAACTTGTTCAAAAGAACATTATGTAACTGAGGTAAAAAACTTCTCTACTATAGATGAAATAACTACTTGGTATTCAGATCAAATTCTTAGCTCTACACCTTGTATGAGAATGGCTGATACAACTAATAGAAGAAGCCTTATTGAAGATCCAAACCTTAAAGGAGTTATCTACCATACAGTTAAATTCTGTGACCAATATTCATTTGAATATATGACACTTAAAAACAGTAAAATTCCTATGATTAAAATAGAATCAGATTTAACTAATCAAAGCAACGGTCAAATGAAAACTCGTATAGAGGCATTTAATGAACAACTTAGCGGAGGTAGTATAAAAATGAAAGATATTAAAAATACAGATGAAATATATGCAATGGGAGTTGATAGTGGTTCTACTTCTACTAATATAGTAATTCTTGATAAAAATAAAAATCTCTTAAGTAGTGTAATTGTAAGAACAGGTGCAAGAGCTATGGATTCTGCTAATAAAGCCTTTGAAATGGCACTTAACGAGGCATCTCTTACAAAAGATGATATTACTTTAATTATAGGAACAGGTTATGGAAGATACAATATTGAATATGTAGAAGAAAATGTAACAGAAATAACTTGTCATGCTAAAGGTGCACATTTCTTCAATAATGATGTACGAACTATAATAGATATTGGTGGTCAAGATAGTAAAGCTATAAGTATAGATGAAAATGGAAACGTAAAAAGCTTTGTAATGAACGATAAATGTGCTGCTGGTACAGGTAGATTTTTAGAAATGATAGCAAAAACACTTGAAATTGATTTAGCTCAAATGTCTACAGAGGGCTTAAGTTATAATGAAGATATTACAATAACTAGTGTTTGCTCTGTTTTTGCTGAATCAGAAGTTGTATCCTTAGTTGCTGATAATAAAGAAAGAAGAGATATAATTCATGGAGTTAATAAATCAATAGCAACTAAAACAGTTGGGCTTGTTGATAGAGTTGGTAGAAATGAAAAATTTATGATGACTGGTGGAGTAGCCAAAAATGCTGGTGTTGTAAATGAAATAGAAAAAAAATTGGATAGTAAACTTTTCATAGCTAAAGAACCTCAAATATGTGGAGCTATAGGCGCAGCTATTATAGCTCTTGAAAAAATAGAAGAACATCTAAACTAAAAAAAACAATCACACGAACTTTGTGTGATTGTTTTTTACTATAATTTCTTAACAAACTCTGACTTTAAGCTCATAGCTCCAAATCCATCTATTTTACAATCTATGTTGTGGTCACCCTCAACAAGTCTTATATTTTTAACTTTAGTACCTTTTTTTAGAGCTGATGTAGCCCCTTTTACTTTAAGGTCTTTGATTACTGTAACTGAATCTCCATCTTGAAGTAAGTTTCCGTTTGAATCTTTAACAACTAAAGCAAACTCATCAACAACTTCTTCACCTTTTCCCCATTCATGTGCACATTCTGGGCATATATATAAAGCGCCGTCCTCATAAACATATTCTGAACTACACTTTGGACACTTTGGTATACTCATTCTTAAAACTCCTTTTTTTACATATAGGTATTCCCTTATCGGATTCTATAATATCATAGTCTTTTGATATTTACAATTTACTTAACTTTCCTTCATATAAATATGATTCTATAATAGAATTTCTATCTAATAAATTTACTGAAGTTTTTTTAGCTAAACACTCAAGGCCTCTATGGTCATAAAAGCCATAATTACAATAACTATCAGTATATAAATAGAAGTTCTTCATATTATTTTCCTTAAAATATTCTATTCCAGCATCAAAAAGAATTTTTCCTATTCCTTTCCCTCTATAAATCTCATCCACAACAAAAAAGCTAACTTCACCATCAAACTTTTTGTCCACTTTTTTGAAAAGTGCTTTATCAATTTCCCCCATCTCTGAAAAAGCCTTTAAAATTCTTCTGCCTTCTTTATTTATATAAATTTTAACTCCCCCTAAAAACATATTTTTTGAAAGCTTAAAATTGATTTTAATATCTTTATGACTATCTTTTAACATAATGATTCCTACAATTTTATCCCCTACTTTTGCAACTCTTGTAAAAGTTTCTTCTAATAAAATTGATGTTAAATAAACCTTTGCAATCTCATTTGCTACTTGAGAATCAGACATCTTTTCATAAAACCAAGTCTTCTTTACAATTTCCACAACTTGCTTTTCATCACTAGCTCTATACTCTCTAATTTCAAAATTACTTTCCATCAAAAAACACCGTCCTTAACTATAAGTTTACCTCTTTAAGATAAAATAAAGTGCGAATAACATAAAACTTTTCCAAAATTATCATATCTTCTTAAAATCTTCATAATGTTATCGTTTACTTATATTAAACACAAAACCTTTTAAAACTTTCTAAGTTTAAAATACCCCTTTTTTAGCTTAGATGCTTTTTACTCAAACTTTAAAATAAAACGCTTAAAAAGACTAAATCTAAAAACTCTAGATTTAGTCTTTTTTTATAAAAAACATAGTACAATAAATTTCTTTCATTTTATCAAATCCTAAATTATGCTCTATAATAAAAACAAGTTAATATTTAAATAATTTTACCAATATCGTAAACTTTATTCAATGAAATGCCGTTAGTAGCTAAACGGCATTTTATTTTATTTTTTTCAATATTTTTGAACTTCTCTTGTTTAAACCACTATATTAAGCTGTTCTAAGTCCGGTCGTATAGCCTGAATAACACCAACCAACCTGTCCATTATAGATAACTTTGTACCAGCCCCCAAGCTTTGAAAGTACACTAATGCTAACCCCTGTTGGAATTTTCCCTATTTCACTAAAACCTGTACCATTACCTACCCTTAATCTAAGCCAGCCAAGAGAACTTTCTATTGTTGTTTTTCCAATGCTCTCTTGCTTACTATCAGATACTGCTCTTTCCCCTGTTGTATAATGTCCTGATATCCATCCTATCTCTGCATCGTAACTAATTTTATACCATCCATCTTGCTCCCCTAAAATCGAAACTGTTGTACCTGTTGGAATTTTAGAAATAATATTATAGCTTGTACTATTTCCAGTTCTAAAGTTTAACCATCCAATTGAACTATCTATAGTAGTTTCATATTTCTTTCCACTAATAATAGGATTAGCACTACTTGCATTATTACCACTATTGCTTATTCCTGTTGTATAACTACTATAAATCCAACCAATATTTCCATCATATTTAACTTTATACCACTCCCCCTTTCTTTCTAAAACATCAACCTGTGTACCTGTTGGAATCTTAGATATAACACTATAATCTAAACTGTTTCCTCTTCTAAAGTTAAGATAACCTATAGCACTATTAATAGTTGTTTGTCCAATTAAATTATCACTTGCTACACTATTATCATCCCTTGTCATATAATATGTAGTCCTCATATAAGAAGATTCATTCCCCTCACCGGGTATATATCCATCATCAACAGCACCATGTACTATATTTCTTTGATAAGATAATCCATTATTATATGCTACAACTTGCTCATCATTAACATTAGCAATTCCCTTAGCTTTATTAGCCCACGAAAGAAACATAACAACATGAGTTTCTCCTGAAAAAGCTATATCTCCTGGCTTAATATTATTTAAATTATATTCCTTATGCCATCCATTTTGTGCTAGCCAATCTGAAAAATAAGTTGTATAGCCAATATAATCTGGCACATCATATCCCATACCTCTTAAAATACTAGACATATAAAACACACAGTTATTAGTCTTAATTTCATTATGTAAATCTAAAGCCTCATCCCAAGCTTTATCTCTATTTTCCTTACTTGAAACATAGTCTACAAAACTAGATTGTGCACTCTCTTGATGTGATACTTTCATTAAAACTATGTTATTTTTCACAGTTAAATTTTTATTTTTAGCTATATGCCCTTTAGTATACTGCTGATGTGCTGAACTTACCCCTATAACACCAACTGCTACTCCTGATACTATAACCGCTAAATTTTTCGTTTTCATAATTCACTCCTTAATTTTTAATCTTTAGTTTAAATATATAATTAGTAAATATACAAATTAATATATTTTAAATACTATTTTACCATTAAAGTTAAATTATCTTTCCACATTAAAAATAGCATTTAATAAACTTTCAAGAGTTTTTATATTAAAATTAGTTACAAAATAAATATTTAGATAAAAAAAAAGAAATATATAATTTTAAAAATTATATATCTCTTTTTTATCATTAAATAATCTAAATATTAATAATAGCCGTTTTCACAAAGAATATTATAGCAATCATTCATTTCTTCATCAGTAAATAATTGTGCATACTTTTCCTTAACTATAACCGCTTCCATAGTTAAGTCTAAACGACCTGCCTCTAAAAGCTTATCAAAACAATCTGAAGTTCTTCTTTTTCTTATAATTTCTTGTGCTGTTCTAACTATTCCAAATCTTTCTATTGTTTGAACTAATCTTATCATTCTACACCCGCACTCTTTTTCCGCAATCTCGCAATTTTTAAGCACTTCTTCTTGTAATTTTTTCTCTAAATTTCCCATGTAATCACTCCAATATCAAATTAGTCTTACCTGTATTTTATACTATTTCATAAATTAACATCAAAAAAATTTTATTTATTTGAAACAAAACTCTATAAATTTGTATCATTATAGGTGAATGCATTTGCTAACGTTTATATTTTAATCCTTTTAAAAATATATAGACCTAGCTTAATACCTTAAGGGATGTGACTTAAATTTGAACCAAACAAGAGATGAAATTTTACATCAAGTCTATAATGATACGTACGATGAAATTTTAAAATACATTATAGCTAGATGTAACAATATACAGGATGCAAAAGATTTAATTCAAAATATTTATTTTAATTTTTATAAAGCTTTAGAAAAAAGAGAAATTGAAAATTATAATAAATATTTATTTAAAATAGCCAAAAATGAACTTTATAAAACTTATGGATTATTAGGAATAGCTAAAAATAATATTCCTATATTTTCTCTAACAACTACAGAAATTGAATTTAATAAAGATGATGCACTTATGATAAATGAGGATTATGATGTGAATTTAATTTGCAATGAAATTTATGACTATCTAAAGAAAAAAAGTCTGCTCACATTTAAAATCTTTATATTATATTTCAAATGTGATATGAAAATAAAAGATATTAGCATGACTCTAAAAATAAGTGAGTCAACAG
>JBOFRC010000035.1:0-1042 GCA_051650825.1 Sarcina sp.
CTCATGAAGTGAGACTTTGAATGCAAGCTACTTCACCTAGATTAGGGAGAGTGGGGTTGGCCCCTGGTACCTGGCCCGGGAGGCTCGGTCTGGCTCAGCACTTAAGGATGACATGGGGCTGCCGCCTTATGGGCCCACCACTTGCAAGGCTGAATGTAAGGGTTGGGTGCCCTGTCGTGCTGACTCCAGACTAAAAAACTGGTTATGGGGAATTGAGGCATCACTTCTCTGGTGGGGAGGGAGCCAGAGCTGGTGTGGGAGGTGGAATTCGATGTAGCTGAGCTCATATTCATGCATATCACCAGCTCTGTAGTAAAACTCCTTGATGGGGGCTGGACTCGGAGTTCCTAAGGCGAAAGGCGTCAGACGGTTGTTGGGATGCTCACAAGCTCCTGGCTGAGCAATGCTGTGAATGGGTTTTCCACATAGACTGAGAGGTTTCCTCTATGAGACACTGAGACGAAGGCTCTGACTGTTGTCTGTGCTCATGCACTGAACAGCAGTTCAGAGTATCCAGCCTTCTTGGAGTCTCTGGAGAGCGCCGCCTGAATGAGCACAATTGGCTAATTAGCTAAATAGAGCGACTACACCAGTCTGATAACTACAGACCCATCAGCCTGGCCTTTGCGGTCTCTTGAATTATTAAGAATAATATTATTGGTTATCGTATTGGTCAAAACAAACAAATTAGAGATCAGATACTGTTATTAGCGCCATGAAATTCAATATCGGTGTGTGGTGGAAACTCATAGTTAATACTTAAGTTCTATGTTCATAATAATATCATTATATCAGCTTTGTTCACGTGCAATGATATTCTTGGTTTTGTGTGATGCAGCATATAATGATCGTGCACCTTGACTCAGAGCACTGTGCCCTTGAGGCTGCCATTCCAAAGTCTAGACTTAAACAAAAACCCAGTGCTTGTTGCTCGTAGTTTGGATTTGACAAACAGAGCAAAGCTGGCCACGCTGTGACATCAAATAGATAATCAGAAGATCAGGAAGTGTGCGATCACGATCTGCTGTAATTGATGCGTGAG
>JBOFRC010000036.1:0-7710 GCA_051650825.1 Sarcina sp.
TTCTTATGATTTATATGTTCTTCATATGTATTTTTGTTATTTATATTTTGTTTAAGCTGATTACTATCTCCTTTTATAAATTCATCTAAATTTTCAAATTTACTTTTTTTATCTCTATTCTTTACCATAATAAATCACCTCATTAATATTATTATATTAATTTCTATTTTTATAAGAGGGATTTACTTCCTCTAGAATTAGAATCTTCTATTTAACTTTCATTTGAATTTCTGTTATAAATTCAGATGTTTTACTAGTTTCATGTATATCAATTTTATATATCTCAATAACTTTACCATCAAGTATTAAACTATGTTTTTTTATATAATTAAACATTTTCTCAATCAACATTCCTTTTTGTTTATAATCCCCCTTATATGATAAACACAAATATTTTCCATTTTCAAATTTAATATTAGAGATTTCTTCATTTTCTTCATCTAAAAAACAAAAAACAGATTCATAAAAATTATATTGCTTGTCTTCTAATTTTTCTCTAGAAAATATTGCTCCTATATTATTATTACCAAGCATATTAAACCTTTCTTCAAATTTCTTATGCAATTTTTTTATTAAAAAGTCAGCCTCTTCATCTTTTCTTATATCACCATTTAGTACTATAGCATTTCTTTTCTCTATATATTTAAGCTGTATTTTATTTAAAATAGTTTTATCTTCATTTTTCAAAACTTCTATTCTTTTTATTACTTCTTCCTTTTTTTTCTTAAACTCTTCTATTCTAGCATCTAATATTTCTATTTCCATATTTAAAAGATTCTTAGTATTTTCTATATCTCTATTATCAATATATTCTTTAACCATTTTCATAGAAAACCCTAACTCTTTTAGTTCTTTCACTAAATTTAATCTCCAAATATCACTTATACTATATAATCTATAAGCATTTTCATCTCTTACAGGATTAATTATTCCAAGACGCTCATAATACATCAAAGAATCTTTACCTATATTATAAATTTTTGATATCTCTCCTATTTTATAAAAATCCTTCATAATCCTTCCCCTAAAAAATAATATTTGACTCTAGTATTATACCATAGTTTAAACTACTATTAAGGATGTGATAAAATGTTGCCAAATAAAAAGGTCCTAAGAAAGAAATTTATAAACTATATAATTCCCTCTCTTTGTGCTATGTGGGTATTTTCTCTTTATACAATAGTAGATGGAATATTCGTAGGAAGATATGTAGGACCAAATGCTCTAGCTTCTATTAATATCTCTATGCCATTAATTAATTTAATCTTTGCTATTTCTATTTTATTTTCAATCGGTTCATCTACTATAATCTCAATTTACCTTGGTGAAGGTAAAAAAGAAAAAGCAAATAGCATATTTACTCTTGGATTAATATTGCTATGTATTATATCTTTTATAGTTTTAGCAATTGTATATATATTCCCTAAAGATCTCGCATATTTTTTAGGTGCTGATTCAAGTACTATAAATTATGTTTTAGAATATATGAAAACAATAGTATTTTTTAATGTATTTTTCATGATTGCTTATTATCTTGAAGTTTTATGCAAAGCTGCTAATGCACCATATCTATCAATTATTGTAGTTTCAATTGCAGCTCTAACTAATATTATTCTTGATTATATATTTGTAGCTAGGTTAAATTTTGGAGTAACAGGAGCTGCCTTTGCTACAGGAATAGCACAGCTTATATCTGCTATAATATTTATAATTTTCTATCTAAGAAGTACAACTATTCTTTCCATAAACAAACTCAATTTCAGTTTTCATGATATACAAAGAATTATAAAAATAGGCTTTCCAGATTCAATAACCGAAATCGCAACAGGTGTTGTAATATTATTGTTTAATAAAACTATACTAACGCACATAGGTGAAAATGGAATTATTTCCTATGGAATTATAAGCTATATTAATACTTTTGTTATTATGTCCATGATAGCTATAACACAAGGTATGCAACCACTTATTAGCTATTACCTCGGTAAGAAAAATCATTTAGCAATAAAATACACCTTCAAACTTGGTATATTAACTATTTCATTTGCATCTATAATCGCTGTAATATTTTCTATAGTCTTTGCACCAAATATAGTTAAAATATTCATTGATACAACTAATATAGAACTATATACACTATCTATAGAATCACTACGTCTATATGCTTTATGCTTTATATTCCTTGGATTTAATATTATAATTTCTGGGCTTTGTGCCGCTATAGAAAAACCATTTTTTGCTAGTATCATTTCATTTTCACGAGGATTTATTATAATAAGTATCTGTCTTATTTTACTTAGTAATCTTATTGGACCCATAGGGATATGGATAAGTCCTGTAATTTCTGAAGCGTCTTGTCTTCTTATTTCCATATTTATTCTAAGTAAATTAAACACGATATTAAAAATAAAGGAAGCCTAAATTTTAGGCTTCCTTTTATTCATTTTCATTTTGATTTTCATTTTCGTCTTCATAATCATCTTTAATATAACGATTAGCGATTGTTGCTTTTTCTAAGAGCTCAAACATTTCGGGCTCTTGTGATTCTCCAGCCATAACAACTAAATAATCACCAGCAATAATCTTTGTATATCCCCGTGGGATGATTTCTTTATCTCCTCTTTTTATAGATACTAAAAGGCAACAATCTGGAAGATGTATATCCTTCACAAGTTTTCCATCTATTTTTGATCCAACTTCTACAACACTTTCTATCAATGTTTTATTACTAGAAACTATCTCGCCTTTTTTATAACCTATTCTAGCAAGAAGTCTATCAAGTAAAGTTTCATATATAGGCTCCATTTTTAGAAGATCTGATATAGTGTAAGAAACTATAACAACTATAGATAAAGCTAATAGATGTTGGAATGACCCTGTCATTTCCATTATTAATACCATTCCTGTAATTGGTGCTTTGACTATTGAAGCAAAATTCCCTGCCATAGCTAATATAATAAAGTTTAATATAAATATATTTGGAAGACCTATAGCATGACATATAACTATTCCAAATATATCTCCTATAACTCCACCTAATACTAATAGAGGGAAGAAAATTCCTCCAGGTATACCTGAACCAAAACAAAAAATAGTAAATAAAAACTTTATTACTAACAACACTATTAACATAGTAAGTGTATATTTATCACCTGGTAAACTCATTATAAGTCCATGCCCTCCACCAAGTAACATAGGTAAAGTAAGTGCTATTATCCCTGTCAAAATAAAAGGAATTATTACCTTTACTTCAACAGGAACTTTCAATTTCCCGTATAAGTTTTGTGCCACTACTATTCCTTTTGAGAATACTGCTCCACCAACACCAATTATTACGCCAAGTAAAATTAGTGTCCAATAATATTCTAGTGGCAATGTTTGCATTTGAACTCCAAAGTCTAATGAAAGACCTGCGTGTAAAACTTGTCTTAGTACAAAATCAGCAGTTAAAGATGCTGTCATCGCAGATATTAAAACTATAGGAGAAAAATTTTTATGTACTTCTTCTAAGGCAAAAATAACTCCCGATAAAGGAGCATTGAAAGCTGAGCTAAGTCCAGCCGATGCGCCAGCTGTTATAAGAAACTTTTGCTCTATGTTTATTCTTTTAAATAATTTACCAAATCCCTGTCCTATAGCGGCTCCCATCTGAACTGATGGACCCTCTTTTCCGACTGAAAGACCTGTCCCTAGAACTATAACTCCACCAAAGAATTTATAAAATAGAACTTTAACCCAACTCATCTTTAAATTTCTACTTAATATACCCTCAACTTGTGGAATACCACTTCCTCCAATCATTGGCTCTCTCTTTACCATTTTTCCAACAATAAATCCACCAACAATTAAAACAAGAAACATTACTATAATCCATTTATAATCCGATCTAGCCCACGAGTATAAATCTTGAAACTTAGAAAATACAAATTCCACCATAACTCTATTTATAACCATTACAATTCCTGCTATAAGACCAACAATTGCGCCTTCAATGATTAATTTGGATTTAAGATTTTTTCTATTGTTTAACATACATTTAATTTGTCCGTCTTTTTCCAACTTATCACAGCTCCCCACCTGTTTATATTTTTGATTTTTCGTATGTACTTTCCATTATATTATTATTTTTTACTACATACAAAATTTTTATTATTTAAATTTTCTAAATTTAAGCTTTTTTATCTAATTACTTTAAAATAACTAATAATTCCTCTAACATTTCAAATATCTTGTTATATTTATAACAAAATTTTTCCCAAATTGATATTTTTTTCGAATAAACATATTTTAAATACCCTTTAATTGTTGAAAATTCATTGATTATGTCGTTTTTTTAGTATATAATTGTATCATAAATTATGATTGTTAAAAAAAATACATAAAAACAAGTTTTTTTTTAATAATTGTATATCGATTTATTAACAGAAGAAAAAATTCTAGGAGTGATTAAATGTTAAATAGAAAAACAAATAAAATTTCTGTAATTGGAGCTGGATTTGTTGGTTCAGCATCTGCTTACGCTTTAATGATACAATCATTAGCTTCAGAAATAGTTATCGTTGATATAAATAAGGACAAAGCTGAAGGAGAAGCTATGGATCTTGCTCATGGAGCTTCATTCGTTAAATCAGTTAGTGTTACAGCTGGTGATTACGCTGACACAGCACATTCAGACATAGTTGTTATAACAGCTGGTGTTGGACAAAAACCTGGAGAAACAAGACTTGATCTTATCAATAAGAACGTTGCTGTCTTCAATCAAATAATACCAGAGATAGTTAAATATAGCCCAGATGCTATTTTACTTATAGTTTCAAACCCTGTTGACATACTAACACATATTGCTTATAAAATATCAGGATTCCCAAAACATAGAGTTATAGGATCAGGTACAGTACTTGATACATCAAGACTTAAATATATGCTTGGAGAACATTTCGATGTTTCACCACAAGATGTAAATACATATATAATCGGAGAACATGGAGATTCAGAAATAGTTGCTTGGAGTCTAACAGATGTTGCTGGGATGCCAGTTGATAAATACTGTGAAGATGTAGTTGGAAAATGTGATGCTACTATGCGAATAGAAATACCTGAAAAAGTTAAAAATGCAGCTTATGAAATTATAAACAGAAAAGGTTATACAAACTATGCTATAGGACTATCTGTTGCTAGAATAGTAGAAGCTATCTTAAGAGATGAAAATACTATCCTTCCAATATCAGCATTATTTGAAGGACAATATGGAATTGATGGAGTTCACCTTGCTGTTCCTACTATTGTTAATAGAAGAGGTGCTAAAAAGGTTTTAGAAATGCCTATAAGCAAATATGAACAAAACAAATTAAAAGAATCAGCTGATTTATTAAAAAATCATATAGAAAAATCAGATTTAGTAAAATAATTTTTTTAAATATTTAAGGGATGTCTAAGATTAATTTAATCTTAAACATCCCTTTTTAATTTATTTTTAAAACTTACAAAATAAACTTTAATCCATATATAAAACTACAGGACAATGATCTGAACCAAGCACATCATGATGTATATCAGCATCTTTTATTCTATCCTTTAGCTTATCTGAAACTAAGAAATAGTCAATTCTCCATCCTGCGTTATTAGTTCTAGCATTTCCTCTATATGACCACCAAGAATATCTACTTGTTACATCTGGATAAAAATATCTAAAACTATCAACTAGTCCTGAATCTAATAAAATAGTCATTTTGTCTCGTTCTTCCTGTGTGAATCCCGCACTATTTCTATTTGTTTTGAAGTTTTTAAGATCTATTTCTTTATGTGCTACATTTAAATCTCCACAGACAACTACTGGTTTTACATTATCAAGCGCCATTAGATATTCCCTAAAAGCATCCTCCCAAGTCATTCTATAGTCTAATCTTTCTAATTCTTGTTTTGAATTTGGTGTATATACTGTTACCATATGAAAATCTTCAAATTCTAAAGTAATAACTCTTCCTTCTTTATCATGTTCCTCTATACCTATTCCATATAGAACATTTAAAGGTTCCTTTTTTGTAAATATAGCTGTTCCTGAATAACCTTTCTTTTCTGCATAATTCCAATATTGATAATAATCTTTTAACTCCTCGTCAATATTGATTTGCCCCTCTTGAAGTTTTGATTCTTGTATGCAAAATATATCCGCATTTTGCTCTTTGAAATAATCTAAAAAGCCCTTTTTCACACAAGCTCTTAGACCATTAACATTCCATGATATTAATTTCATATTTCTACTCCTTTTTCTTCTGTTCAATTTCAAACTATTTTGTTACGAGATTGAAATATTATATTTCATAACCATACTGATAAAGAGTTTTCTTTGACTTGTCGATTACCTCTTGTGAAAATAATTTTTTATATTTCTCTTTTGAAACTAGATATTCAAGACTTAAGTCAAGTTTTCCTATACTCCAAAGTTTAGTAAATGTTCTTCTCCCGCCATTTTTACTAACTATTGAAACTATATACGCAATTAAGCACTCTTCTGTTTTTAAATTTCTGAAATCTATTTGCATACCAAGCTCTCTATTTATTTCCTCTTGTATGTCCAACATTTCGTCATAGAATTCTCTATACAAAGTATCCATTTCTAACTCTCCTAGTAAAATTAAATTATTAATAATATTATACACATATTTGTGTAAAAATAAAGGTTTTATAGCTATTTTATTTTTTCAACTTCTGGTAAAGTTGTTCCATTTAAGTCAACTTTAATGTCCTTAATAACTATTTTTTCAACTGGCTGTTCTCCTATAGTCTTAGTCTCATTAATTTTATCTACTATATCCATTCCTTCTGTTACCATTCCAAAAGCAGCATATTTCCCATCTAAATGAGGTGCATCTCCTGTCATTATAAAAAATTGACTTCCAGCTGAATCATTATTTTTAGACCTTGCCATAGATAAGACTCCTTTCTTATGCCCTATATCATTAGAATCAACTCCATTTGATTTAAACTCACCTTTTATAGAATAATCTGGGCCGCCTGTTCCTGTTCCCTGTGGACATCCACCTTGTAAAACAAAATCCTTTACAACTCTATGTATAGTAAGCCCATCATAAAAATCATTATTTGCAAGTGCTACAAAATTACTCACAGTATTAGGTGCCTTATTAGGATATAAATCTGCCTTAATTACACCATAACCTTCAATTTCTATTGTAGCTTTTGGTGTGCCCTCTATAACTTTTTTATTATTAGCACTCTCCTTACCACAAGAAATCATAAATGTTACCGGAAGCGCTATTAAAGCTAAAACTAATAATTTTTTTTTCATATTATCCCCCTAAAATATATATCACTTAATATATATAAAATTATAATACATAATAAAAAACTTTTTCTTTTATAATTATTAAAAATCTAATAACATTTTGTAATTAAGAAAATTTATTCTATAATAATGTTAAAATAACTTTTTAATTTTAAAACTATTTTATGGAGGAAAAACTAATGGCTAGTATTTTAAAACAAAATGATACTGTCGCATTTTTTGCAGCTTCAAATGGACTTTCTCCTTTTTCTGAAAGTAATATATATTCATTAAAGGAATTATTAGAAAGCTTTGGGTTGGAAGTTATATTTGGTAATAACTTATTTGCTATAGATAAAAATAATCCATTTAATGAGGATGCAAAAACTAAAGGCGAAAATCTAACTAAACTTTTTGCTAACAAAAAT
>JBOFRC010000037.1:0-18020 GCA_051650825.1 Sarcina sp.
ATTAACTTCTTTAACCTTTAAAATTTCTTTTATAAGATCTGCCTCTACACATCTTAGCTCTAAATTCTTATAAATATTATTAAAGCCTTTTTCTAATATCGTATCCTCTATTAGCATATAAATTTTTGCGTACAATTCATCTATACAGTCTTCACTAGAAAACTTTGATTTTATAAACTCATAATTTTCTTCTATTAGCATTAACGAGAATAAATTTCTAATAGCCTTTACATAAGCTGGCTCCATATATAATTTTGTTCCATAATATTCCTTATTATTCACAAAATCGCTATTTTTATTAAAAGTATTTATTTTAGTTTTTAATAGGTCATATAATGCCTGCTCTTTAATTCCCGTTTCCTCTGATATTTTTTTAATATAGATATCTTTTTCAACTGGATTTATTTTGGCTAATATTTCAGTTATTCTATCTCCATATGTAACAAGATCTTCCTGTGTCTTAAGATTCAGATTTTGTTTTGCTACAGATAGTTTATATTCTAACAGTTTAGCCGCTTTATCAATCAATTTTACGAATGCTTCCTTCCCATTTACTCGTATAAATTCATCGGGGTCTTTTCCTTTAGGTATTGTAAGCACTCTCACCTCTAGACCAACCTCTGTTAAAACATCAAGACCTCTCAAGGTTGCCATCTGACCTGCTACATCAGCATCATATGAAATAATAACAGTATCAGCATACTTTCTTAAAAGCTTTCCTTGCTTTACAGTAAGAGCAGTTCCAAGAGATGCTACAGCATTCATTATTCCATGCTGATGAAGAGATATGCAATCCATATATCCCTCAACCATTATCACAGTTCTATCTTTTATACCATTATTTTTAATTGCAAAATTCAACCCATATAAATTAGTTCCTTTATCAAAAACTAATGTTTCTGGTGAATTTAGATATTTAGGTTTTGAATCATCTAATACTCTTCCCCCAAAACCTATAACGTTATTATAAACATCAAATACAGGAAATATAACTCTATTTCTAAATCTATCGTATGATACATTTTTTTCTTCATTAAATATTACTAGTCCAGTTTCCTTTATTGTCTGTTCATCTAAATTTAAACCTTTTAAAAAGCCTAAAGTTTCTCTCCAACCATCTTTTGCATACCCTATGCCAAATGATCTTAAAGTTTGTTCGGTCAATCCTCTTCTATAAAAATACTCTTTTATATCAGTATCCCTTTGAAGATTTGCAAAATAATATCTAGCTGTTTGTTTATTAATCTTTCTTAGTAGCTTTCTTTTTTCCTCTTTCGGATCTTTAGCGTCTCTACTTGAAAAATTAATAGTTATACCCGCTCTATTCGCAAGGTATTTAACAGCTTCCACAAAATTTAAATTTCTAATTTTCATAATAAAACTAATAACATTACCAGCTTCACCACATCCAAAACATTTAAAAATTTGTTTTTCTTCAGATACACTAAATGATGAAGTCTTTTCATTATGAAAAGGACATAAACCAGAAAAATTTTTTCCAGACTTTTTAAGCTTAACGTACTCAGATATTACATCAGCAATATCATTTTCATCTTTTATTCTTTCTATTATCTCTTCTGGAATTTTCAAAAAACTCCCACCTTACCTCTAAACTTTTTATCTGAACTATTACTAATTCGACATTATCCTTCAAAATCCTTTTTTTATTTTAACTTTTTTAAAATTTATTTATTTTCGTCTATATTTTTGTCTAATTAATAAATTTTAAAACACTTTTTTCGAATTTTAATTTCAAAATATATAACTTCTTAGTAAGTATATTCTGTAATATTAAAGTATTCTATGTATAATCTTTCTTAAATTTCAAAAAAGGATTCTAAATTTAAGTTAAAAATCTATTTTTTTCGTAAATTTTTAATTTAAATTAATTATTACATAAATTAGTTTTAACTTTTAAAATAATAATATAAGTCATACCTTATATTATTATTCTATATTATATAAAAAAAATCCTTTTATTTCTTTATTTTAATAAGATAATATTGATTTTCTCACTATTTCTAAGTATCTCAAAGAATATCCGTTCCTTTAGTATAATACTTTAACAATCATAATATGTATATATTAGGTAATTTTTATCTAGGAGGATTAATATGAGCATCGAAAAAAAAACTATTATAGATGAAAAAACACTTCTTAAAATTGTTAAAAATAATGTGTTGCCTGAATACAATATAGAAAATGCAATCATAACTCAAATAAAAATAAAAAATACAGATAAACATAGAGCTGTATATAAAATAATTTCAAACGACAAAACTTACTGTCTAAAAAAAATATACTTTAACGAAAAAAGATTACTCTTTATGTATTCCTCAATGCAATGGCTACATCAATATGGATTTAACGTCCCTTTACTTCTACAAGATACACATGGAAATCGCTTCGTTAAGTCACATGGCTTTTTATTTATATTAACACCTTGGCTACCTGGTGAAAAATGTGATTTCAATAATATTAATCATTTAATAAAAGCTGCTGAAAATCTTGGTTCTATTCATGCAAAAACACAAAATTTTTCTCCTATTAAAGGTAGTGAAAAAAAAGAAGGATATAGTAATCTATACATATCAATTAATAAACATTTCAACAAAATGCTTACATGCTATAATCTAGCAAATAAAAAAAAGGATAAATTCTCAAAAATATTTTTAGAACATTTTGATAATAATATAGAACTTGCAAGATTCGCTCTTGAAGTCTCTTCTACAATTAATTTTGATGGACTTTCAAAATCATTATGTCATGGTGACTATGTAAACAAAAATCTATTAATTCATGAAAATAAAATAAGTATGATAGATTTTGATAAATGTATATTAGATTACTCTATGGTAGATTTAACTTATTTTCTTAGAAGATTACTAAAAAGAAGTGAAACAAATTGGAACTTTGAAATTGCTAAAAATATTATTTTAGCATATGACAAAAAAAATCCTTTAAACAAAGAAGATATAAAATATTTAATGGTATACCTTGCTTTTCCTCAAAAATATTGGAGAATTTCTAGAGACTATTTTGCTAGTATATCAAAGTGCAACAAAAAAAATTCTCGTGAATCCCTTATATCAACGGTAGAAAAAACTCCAAATCAACTCGCTATGGTCGAAAGATTCAAAATATTTTTTGAAAAAGAATTTAATATTATTTTCTAAAGAACTTAAACTAGATAATAAATAGAATGGCTATATATATTAAAATGAATTTTAATATATATAGCCATTCTATTTTACTTTATTATTATAAAAATTCCTTTCTCACTTTAGACAGAAAAAAATTAAAAGATTACTTCAAACGAGTGACCTCTTTCAAAGTAATCTTAGATTTAAATTTTCTTATTTTTTATTTTTAACTTGTGCTTGAGCTGCTGCAAGTCTAGCAACTGGTACTCTAAATGGTGAGCAACTTACATAATTTAATCCAATATTATGACAGAATTCTATAGATGCTGGATCTCCTCCATGCTCTCCACAAATTCCAAGCTTAATATCTTCTCTTGTAGTTTTACCTTTTTCAACTGCAATCTTCATAAGAGACCCTACTCCTGTTTGATCAAGTTTAGCAAACGGATCTTGCTCATAAATTGAATTTGTATAGTAATCATTCAAGAACTTCGCTGCATCATCTCTTGAAAAACCAAATGTCATTTGTGTTAAATCATTTGTTCCAAATGAGAAAAATTCAGCTTCTTTAGCTATTTCATCAGCTGTAATTGCCGCTCTTGGTATCTCTATCATAGTCCCTACTTTATATTCAATTGTTACACCTTTTTCTTCCATTACTGTTGTAGCAGTTTTTACTACTATATCTTTAACATAAGCAAGTTCTTTGATCTCACCTACTAATGGAATCATAATTTCTGGTATTATATCATATCCTTTAGCTAATTTAACTTCTATCGCCGCCTCTATTACAGCTCTTGTTTGCATTTGCGCAATCTCTGGATATGAAACTGATAATCTACAACCTCTGTGTCCCATCATTGGGTTAAACTCATGTAAGCTCTCTATTGTAGCTTTAACCTCTTCTACACTTATATCCATACTAGCAGCTAAATTAACTATATCCTCATCAGCTGTTGGTAAAAATTCGTGTAATGGTGGATCTAAAAATCTTATAGTAGCTGGTTTGCCTTCTAAAGCTTCATATATACCTATAAAATCTTCTCTTTGCATAGGTAAAAGTTTATCAAGAGCCACTTTTCTTTGCTCTACATCCTTAGATAAAATCATTTCTCTAACAGCTGCTATTCTATCTTCTGCAAAGAACATATGCTCTGTTCTACAAAGTCCTATTCCTTCTGCACCAAATCCTACTGCTTGTCTTGTATCTCTTGGTGTATCAGCATTACTTCTTACTTTTAATGTTCTTATTTCATCTGCCCATCCCATAAATGTAGCAAAATATCCACTTATTTTTGGAGTAACAGTTTCTAATTTTTCTCCATAAACATTTCCTGTAGCCCCATCTATTGAAATATAATCATTATCTGTTAAAACTACTCCATTTACAGTTACTGTTTTAGCACTCTCATTAACTTTAAGTTCTCCACACCCTGCAACACAACATGTTCCCATTCCTCTAGCAACAACTGCTGCATGAGATGTCATACCACCTCTAACTGTAAGGATCCCTTCTGCTGCAATCATACCTTCTATATCTTCTGGTGATGTTTCTAATCTTACTAGAACAACATTTTCTCCTGCTTCTTTTCTTTCCTTAGCTTCATCTGCTGTAAAAGCAATCTTTCCACAAGCTGCTCCTGGAGATGCTGGTAGACCTTTACATAAAGCTTTAGCATCCTTTAAATTTTCAGCACTAAATGCTGGATGTAAAAGAGTATCTAATTGTTTTGGCTCAACTTTTAAAATAGCCTCTTCTTTTGATAACATATTTTCTTCTACTAAATCAACAGCTATTTTAAGAGCTGCTTGTGCTGTTCTCTTACCATTTCTAGTTTGTAAGAAATATAATTTACCTTCTTCTATTGTAAACTCCATATCTTGCATATCTCTATAATGCTGCTCTAACTTGTTTACTATAGACATAAACTCATCGTATATAGTCTTATTTTGATCTTCTAATTGAGATATAGGATTAGGTGTTCTTATTCCTGCAACAACATCTTCACCTTGTGCATTCATAAGATATTCTCCATAAATCCCTTGATCTCCTGTTGCTGGATTTCTTGAAAAAGCAACTCCTGTTCCTGAAGTTTCCCCTTTATTACCAAACACCATTTGTTGTACATTTACTGCTGTTCCCCAAGCTTTTGGAATATCATTAAGTCTTCTGTAAACTATAGCTCTTGGATTATCCCATGATCTAAATACAGCTTTCACTGACTCTATTAATTGCACTTTAGGATTACTTGGGAATTCTTCACCTTTTTCTTTTTTGTATAATGCCTTATATCTAACTACTAACTCTTTTAAATCATTAGCTGTTAAATCTGTATCAAACTCAACATTTTTTTCCTCTTTTATTTCATCGATTAAATCTTCAAACAATCTTTTTTCAACATTCATAACAACATCTGAAAACATTTGTATGAATCTTCTATAAGAATCATATGCAAATCTTGGATTATTAGTAAGTTTAGCCATTGCCTCTGTAGCCTCATCATTTAATCCAAGATTTAATACTGTATCCATCATTCCTGGCATTGAAACTCTTGCACCTGATCTAACAGAAAGAAGTAATGGGTCTGTCATTGAACCAAACTTTTTACCTGTCACCTTTTCAAGTTCTTCAAGCTTTTGATCAATTTGTAAAAGTACTTCCTCTGTGATAACCTTTCCATCTTCATAATATTTGTTACAAGCGTCTGTTGTTACTGTAAATCCTTGAGGTACAGGTATCCCAAGATTAACCATCTCTGCTAAATTAGCTCCCTTACCACCTAGTAAGTTCTTCATACCTGTGTTCCCCTCACTAAAAAGGTATACATATTGTTTTTTCTCCATTTAACCATTCCTCCATTTATAAGAATTTGCATTATTATATTGTCTCATTATACTTTTATTGTATTAATCATCTAATAACACTTATTCTTAAAAACGGAAAATTTTTTATTCTTTTTTTCCAAGCTTTACAAGTAACTTTGTTATGTTAGTTTTAGAAACTTTTCCAAGTATTTTATAATAAACATCTCCATCTTCTCTTACCTCTTCTACTACAGGAATAGAGTCTATTTCATGATTTATTATTTTTTCTGCTATTTCAAAAGCACTATCATCCATATGAGCTGTTATTATGTTAGGCATCCTTGTCATAATAACCCCAACTGGAACTTTATATATATCAGTTCCTCCAATAGCTACCTTTAGAAAATCTTTTCTTGATACTGCCCCTGTAAGTCTGCCTTCATTTTCAACAAATATAGTTCCTACATCTTTTAAGAATAAATAAACGATAGCGTCATGAACCATTGTATCCTCTTTTATAACACTTGGTTTTGACATAATATCTTTAGCTTTTATACCACTTATTTTTTCGAAAACTAAACTATTAGACGGCTTATCTGAACAAACATATCCAACCTTTGGCTTAGCACTTAAAACTCCTAACATTGTTAATACAGCTAAATCTGGTCTTAACGCTGCTCTTGTTACTCCTAGTTTTGTTGCTAACTTCTCTGATGTTATAGGTGCACCAGCTTTAACTAAGCTAACTATCTCTTCTTGTCTATCTGTTAATTTCACTTAAACTACCTTCTTTCTAAAAAATTAAAAGGAATAGAAATCTATGATTTTTTAATTAAAAACTATAAATTAACTACTCCTAATCAAAATAATCTATTATAAATATTAGCTATAGGATGAATTAGTCAATATCCTCAAAATTAACTGTATAAGAGAAATTAGAACCACTATCAGCCTCTTTTACCTTAGTATTTTTAATAGATTTGATAGTATTTATAACATTGTATGCATTATCTTTACTATGTTTTTCTTTCATATCCTGTGTTTTTATTTTTATAAATGATGTGGCTACACCTGCTATATCCTTACTTCTATCTTTTACATTTAAAGCTTTTTCTGTAATGAATTTATTAACTATTTCTGTGCTACCATCAGTTTTAGTTAACTCTATAGTAAGTTTTGCTCCTACAACAGCAATACTTGCTACAACTAAAATAGGAGGTAGTAATACTGCTATAGCTGCAGCTGAAATCCCTGCATTAACAGGAACATCTAGTAAGATATTATCTTCTTTTTTAATTTTTATTCTTGATAAAGTTCCTTTTTTAACTAAATTCATAATCCAAGCTTTAAATTCTGCTACAGATTCTTTATCACATAAGCTATTGTTATCTTGTGCTTCATCATAAAATTTATCATTAGCCTCTTTAGCCTGCGCTTCTTCTATATATATTATAGCTTCTAGGACATTTCCTTGTGTAACCTCTAAAGCTTCCTTAGCCTCTTTATAAGTAACACAAGTTCTCTCTATCACTTGGTCAACTTTTTCTAAAGTAATATTCTCCACTTCATTCACTCCTTCATTTAATAGCAATATTATAAATATGCCTACCTTAAAGTCTCAAACTTAGCTCTTAGACAAGCTTATAATTTTAAAAATTTCAAAGCAAAGTACCTTTTTTATTATGCACTAGCTATTAGATAAATTTTAACATTTCTAAACTTTTGGGTTTTCTAGAATAATTTGTAGATATTATATCTTCAGTGACTCTAGCTAATTCTTTTTTCATCTCAGCATTTAAATTTACTCTATAAACCTTATCTAAAGTAGCATTATTTAAAAATCTTAAAGCACTAAATCCAGCTTTACTAATATATACACCATTTTCCTTTGGGCAAGTATCACAAACTCCACCATAATAAGAAAGGTTTATATATACAGATGTTTGTAATTTTTTCTTGCAACAGACACAATTATCAAAATTAAGTCCATATCCTGTCGCCTTTAAAAGTTTAAGCTCAAAAGCTCTTGTTAAAAGTTCATAATCTAAAGCGTCTGTATCTAATAAATATATAGCTGTTACAAATTCTCTATATAAATTAAAATTTTTCTCTTCATCTTCAGTCGCTATATCTATAAGTTCACAAAGATAAGTTGCATAGGTTAACTTCTCTAAATCATTCAAAAGACCTTGAAAGGAATTTCTCATTTTCCCCTCAGAAAGTCTACACATTCCATTACCTTTAAAAAGTAAGTAATCACCAAAACATAAAGGTAAAGTGACTGAAAAAAAGTCACTTTTACTTCGTTTAGCACCCTTAGCAACTGCGGAAATCTTCCCATAGTTTTCTGTATATAGCCATATTAATTTATCATTTTCTTTATAATCTAAAGCTTTAATTACAATTCCGCTTGTTTTTAAAAGTCCCAAACGAAATCCTCCTATCTATTTTTTATAGCCAAGTTCCTTAAGTAAAGCATTATTATCTCTCCACTCTTTTCTAACTTTAACCCATACTTTAATATTTACTTTTTCTCTTAAGAATTTTTCAAGTTCAAATCTAGCTGCAGAACCAATTTTTTTAAGTGTCTGCCCCTCTTTCCCTATTATTATTCCTTTATGCGAATCTTTTTCACAAATAAGATCAACTTCAATATTATATTTTCCACTCTTATCTTGCTTCATTTGAATAACATCAACAGCTATTCCATGTGGAACTTCTTCACTTAAGCATCTTAATGCCTTTTCTCTAACTATTTCTGATACAACGAATTTCTCTGGAATTTCTGTAATCATGTCATCCGGATAATACTTAGGCCCCTCTGGCATATAACTAACCATAAGTTCCACAAGTTTATCAGTATTTTTAGCCTTAAATGCTGATATCGGAATTATTTCAGCAAAGTCAAATTCCTTTGAATATTCCATTAAAGTTTTAGCTACTTTTTCTGGTTTTACTTGGTCTATTTTATTAAGTACAAAAATAACTGGAGCCTTTTGAGCTTTAAGTTGTTCTATTATAAACTTATCACCTCTTCCAAGTTCTCCATCTGGTGTTGTTAAAAATAATACTAAATCAACTTCTTTTATAGAAGATGTTGCACTATTTACCATATATTCACCTAACTTGTGTTTAGGTTTATGAATTCCTGGTGTATCAACGAAAACCATTTGATAATCATCACCAGTTAATATTGTTTGTATATTATTTCTTGTTGTTTGGGGTTTATTAGAAACTATTGATAATTTCTCTCCCATTAATAAGTTTAGTAATGTTGATTTCCCAACATTTGGTCTTCCTACAATTGTTACGTATCCTGATTTGAACATTCAAATCCTCCTTAGTTATCTAAATCTTTCTTTGAAAATGCCCCTGGGACAATTTCTCCTATAGTTGTTTCAATATAATCGTCTTCTGTCTTTACAATATAAATTTTCATATCATCATTTTTAGCAAATTCTATCATAACCTGTCTGCAAATACCACAAGGATATGTATAATTCTTTGTATCTCCAATTAAAGCAATCGCTTCCATTTTTCGTGCTCCATTTGAAACAGCATTAAATATTGCAGTTCTTTCTGCACAGTTAGTTGCGCCATAAGATGCATTTTCAACATTACAGCCTACATAAATATTCCCATCGTCAAATAGTGCAGCCGCTCCTACTTTAAAATTAGAATAAGGGCAGTAAGCTTTTTCTCTAGCTTCAATAGCCATCTTTATAAGTTTTTTTTCCAAATTATAACGCCTCCTAAAAATATATAATAAAATATACCCTATTTAGTTAAATAGGGTATATTAATTATAGCACTATTTTTTTATTTTATAAACAAATAGTTAAAAGCTAATTTCCAATAAAATAGCTAGTCAATAAACTCATTTATCAACTACCTATTTAAACTTTAAAATAATAATTTTTCATAAATTCAATTGAAAATTTGAAAAATAATTACTGTAACTGCTATCCCAATAACTGCTCCTGCTATAACTTCTTTAACGCTATGCACCTTTGAATCAACCCTACTCTGTGCTGTTAAAAAAGCCATAAAATAACTAAGCATATATACTATTGGTTCATTTGATATCATAGATATGCATGTAGCTATTGAAAAGGCTATAGCACTATGTCCTGATGGCATTCCACCCTGAAGCGGTGTTCCCTCTCCCCATACTGCTTTTGCTATTATTACAATAATTGCAACTATCATTATAACTATAAAAATTAGATAATGATCCTTATCCTTAATTTTTGATACAAGCTCATAAGTTATCTGTGTAAGCTTATCACCAAAAACTATATATCCAACTAATATTGCATTTAAAGCAGTTAAAAAAACAGCTCCTGCCGCAGTATCTTTAGCTATCTTAGCTAAAGGATGATAATGATTAGTCCCTAAATCAATAACACTTTCAATAGCTGTATTTATAAGTTCAGCCACTACAACTAAAGTTATACTTATAGCTAATGCAATAAACTCAAGCTTACTTATATCATATAAAAATGATGCAAGTAAAACTATTAAGGCTATCGCAAAATGTATTCTCATATTTCTTTGGGTTCTTAGTGCATATATTATTCCATTTATAGCAAAATTAAAACTATTTAAAAGCTTCTTCACCTTTTCACCTTCACTCCCTTAATCATTTCTAGTCATATTAAGCTTTAAAAGAATTTCTTCTTCTCTTTTTCTCATTTTTATTTTATCTTCATCTTCTATATGGTCATACCCTAATAAATGAAGTACTGAATGAACTACTAAGTAACAACACTCTCTATTGAATGAATGATTAAAATCAACCCTCTGTTCATCAGCTCTTTCTAGTGACAACACAATATCCCCGAGTACTAACTCATCACCATCAAAATATGTTGAATCAAACTTTTTTTCTAAATAAAGATCTTTATATACTTTGTCCTTAGCATAATCTAACATTGGAAAAGAGAGAACATCCGTAGCTTTATCTATGCCTCTAGTTTCCATATTTATTTCTTTTATACTATCATTATCTACAAAAACTAATGATATTTCACAAGATATGTTAACCTCTTCCTCTTTTAACGCGAGTTCTATAGTTTCTGTCAATAAATTTTCAAATTCTTTTGTTACTTCATATTTTTCCTGTCTGTTATCTGTATATATCAATATTATTTCTCCTTTTCATCTTTAGGATACTCAATTCGTTGATGATATATCCCATTAAGTGCTTTTAAAAAACATTTCCTCATACTTTCTATATCTTTTAATGTCAAATCACAATTATTAAGTTGACCTGAGTCTAGCTTATCTTTGATTATATTATTAACCATCTTTTCAATATTTTCCGGCGTATGTTCTTTTATAGATCTAACAGCAGCTTCTATTGAGTCAGATAGCATAACTATCCCTTGTTCTTTAGTCTCTGGTCTAACCCCTGGATATCTAAAATCTTCTTCCTTAACATCATCAGGATTTTCAGAATTATTTCTAGTATTATAATAAAAATATTTTACTAAAGTATCCCCATGATGTGTAACAATAAACATTTCTAAATCTTTAGGTAAATTATGTTCTCTCGCCATTTCTAAACCATCTTTAACATGAGAAATTATAATTTTAGCACTAAGTTTATCTGAAATTTTATCATGTGGATTTTCTATTCCAATTTGATTTTCCTTAAAGAAATAAGGTCTTTTAGTTTTTCCTATATCATGATAGTAGGCTCCAATTCTAACTAAAAGCGAATTAGCTCCAATCGCTTCTGCTGCTAATTCTGATAAATTTGCAACAAGTACACTATGATGATAAGTTCCTGGTGCTTCCATTAATAATTTTTTCAATAGCGGACTATTAGGATTTGATAGCTCTAATAATTTTACAGTTGTCACAATATCAAATGTTGCTTCAAAGAATGGTAAAATACCAACAGCTAAAACTCCTGATAAAATCCCTCCTAAAACAACGTATCCAGCATTAACTAATATATCCATAAAATTATTTGTTGTTAATGCTCCTATCGCTAAAGTACTTGCCCCTGATATTATAGAAATTATAAGTGCAGCAATTAAAATATCATTTCTCTGCTGCATTTTTCGTAAAATAACAGACCCAAGTAGTGTACTCATAACTGCAACTATAGTAACTATAGGATTAAAGTTTGTAGCACCAGCTATTAAAACTATGTTAAGTCCACTAACAATTAAAGATATTTTATAATTTGTTAGTAAAGTTAAAAGAATAGGTGCACATGCTAAAGGTATTAAAAATGGTGAAAATATCGACGTAATTCTAGCTAATAATATAGCCATAACATTTATAATACTTATTAATAACAATTTCGAAAAATCATCAAAAATCTTTTTCTTATAGTATCTATATAAATATAAATACTGCATAAGAAGCACTACTCCTATTAATCCTCCTAAAGCAAAATAAATATACATATTTGTCTTAGAACTATTTAATACGCCTAATTCTCCTAGTAGTTGAAGCTGATTTGCTGTAACAGGTTCACCATCACTAACTATTATCTGTCCTTTCTTAACAACTATAGGTGCAACATCTTTTAGTGCATTTTCTATTTCTTCTTGAGTTTTTGCCTCATCATAGAAAAAGTTTGGTTGTATAAGCGCAATATCTATTTTATAAACTATTCCTTCTAAGGCATTATTTATATTATTATTTGACGTAAGAACTTCTGCTGCTCTTGTTCTAGCATCTTTCACAGTATATGATTGTAAATCACTACTATTTTCATTTGTAGCACTCCCATCCCCTATAGGATTAGAGTATGCAGCTGCTAAACTATTTATAGTAAGTTTTTGAAGACTTATAAGCTCCTCTTTAGTTAAGCCAAACAACGTTTCATAATCTTGTGTTGTTAACTTAAGATTTGTATAAGTTTGTAGTGCCTGCATTTTATCTTGTGTGCTATCAGTTGAACCTATAAGCTTAACAAGCTCTGCAAAAAAACTATTAACTGTATCTTCTGCATTTTTTTGTACCTCGGTCTTCAAAGTATATTGCCTATCAACTTTATCGACTACCGATTTTTTAAGAGCTTCAGTTGCACTTTGATCAACAATTTCTCTAGTAGCTTTTATATTTGTCTTTGCTATATCGTTAACCTTTAAATTATATTTTTTACTGACTAAAACTGTCATTAAAATTAAAAATATAACTAAGAACGTTCCTATAAACAATACTAATTTTTTAGTATCACTCAATAATTCTCTAGCCCTCGATAAATATTTCTTCACAACTTCATCACCTTCTTTTTATTTTAAATTTATCTGATATCTAACAATAATTACTATATTTATCCAATAGTAAGTATACATTCACATCTAGATAACTTCAACTAAACATTTTCTATAATTTATTTAGCCTTAGTTTATGCAATATACAAATTTATTTTTTTAAATTTAAAATTTATAATTATAGAATCATTTAGAAAAATAAATATCAATAAAAAAGCTGTCAAATCCTATTAATTCAAACTACATAAATATATTCCTAATTTGGAGAGACAATATCTTGTTCTACTACAAATAAAGCTTTTACTTTTGTCATTGTACTATCAAGTTCTTCAAGCTCTATTATTTCATCAACAACTATAGCTTGCTTGCTTATTTGATTTTCAACTGACTTTCTAAGCTTTTGAGTAGTCTCTTTAACTATCTCTTCCTTGCTTTGCCCAATTTCTTTTTCAACTTTTTCATAATATATATTTTTATTTATAAATTTTCCGTTCTTCTCTATTTTATCATAACTTATAAATTGTTTATTAGCCTTTTTTAAATAAATTTTCTTACCAAATAAATTTAATATAATCTCTTTTTCTCTATTCCCTGTACGTTCCTGTATATTCCCACCTGTTTGTACCTCTACTACTTTCTCATAAAATGTATTTGCAATTATTACACCATCTGATTTTACAGTCTTTTTAATACTTTCTCCGTCTATTAAAGGATCCTTTATAATTTGCTCTCCTGCTATAAGGATATCACCTTTCTTAACTATGTCACCCACTTTAACTTTAGCTGTTCCTGAAGATGTATAAACTCTTTTAATCTCTCCATCCATATTTGCAATCTTATCTTGTCCTGCTATATTTGTATCCTCTTGGATTAATGTCGCTTTCTTTTCTTCATACTTAACATTCATAGTCCCACCCTCTATTCTTATGTTAATCCACATTATCTCATCTATAGCATGCTCAATCTTTTTTTCAAGGTCATATACATTAACACTGCTTTTACTAACCCCTGGCTCAACACCTAATTGCTTTAGTGCTAATCTTATTTCATATGGAGGTAAATATGTCTTTCCTTCTATTTCGATTCTCCAAATAAAATTTGATAAAACAAAAAAAACAACTATAAACACCAAGCTTCCAAACAAAAGAGAAGCTTGCCCTTTGATACTTGTAAAAAACATTAGCCCCTTCCCTCTTGAAACTATCTTAACTTTCCCTTTAAGTCTTTTAACTAATCTTTTAACCTCTTTATAATCAGAGTACCGTATATCGCATCTTAAAGTTACAGCATCTACATTTTTGACATTTCTTGTGAACACTCTATTATTTGCTAGTAAATTTAAAAACCCTTCTTTTTTAAATAATTTAACCTCTATACTTATAATACTATCCCTTAATAAAAATTCTTTCACTTGACTGATTCCCCCTCATATTCTAAAGACTTAAACTCTCCACCAATAACTAACGTATTTCCGCTCATAAATAATAAACTAAACTTCTCTCCATATATATTTAAAATACCAAGTTTTGTTTTAAGCCTAACAATATCATTATCTAACATTAAAATTCCATTATGATTTTCTATAAGAATTTCTGTTTTACCCTTTATTTCGATTCTTGGAAGTCCTCTTATTATATTATTTACAGATGATACTAAGTCATTATTTTTTATATTCATCTTCTCTACCTCTCATAAAGTAATACCATAATAATCTATGAATATATTTTATAAATTAGTACAACAAGAATTTATTCACCCCTAAAAAGCAGGTAATCATTAAACTACCTGCCTCTTTTTTCTAATATTATTAAATACTTAGGAAAATAAAAAAAAGAATCCGCTTTGCAGCGAATTCTCTACTTACTTAAATATTCTTTTACTAATTGACTAACGACTTTTCCATCTGCTTTACCAACAGTTAAAGGTCTTAACTTAGCCATTAATTTTCCCATATCTTTGATGTTACTTGCACCAACTTCATTTGCTGATTCCTTAATTATGCTTCTTATTTCTTCTTCACTTAACTGCTGAGGAAGGTAGTTTAACAAAATCTCGATCTCTGCTTTACTTTGATCAACTAAATCTTGTCTATTTCCCTTTTCAAAATCAAGCATAGCTTCTCGTCTTTGCTTAATCTCTTTTGCTAAGATTTCTATAACTTTTTCATCCTCAAGCGTAATACCTTCAGTTTTTTCAACATGAAGTATTGCTGATTTGGCAGTGCTTAAAACACTAGACTTAAACTTATCTCTTGTTTTTAACGCAGTCTTCCAATCATCTTGAAGCCTTTCTTTAATAGTTGGCATATATATACCCTCTTTCAAAAAAATTCTATATTAATTAAATTTTAAAACTACTTGAATTTTCTCTTTCTTGCAGCTTCTGATTTTTTCTTTCTCTTAACACTTGGCTTTTCATAGTGTTCTCTTTTTCTTACTTCTGAAAGAACTCCAGCTCTAGCACATTGTCTTTTAAATCTTCTAAGTGCTTGCTCTAATGATTCGTTCTCTTTAACTCTGATTTCTGACATTCTTTTTCCCTCCCTCCGCTAGCGTAAATTATAAATTAATTCACAGCTGTGGGCTAAATAACACACGCTATATTATACTATAACCTTTTTCTAAGTGTCAACAAAATTTTCTACACTTTGAACTTAAGTTTAACCTGCCGGCCAAGTCATTTCTCTACCTGCCATAATATGAAAATGCATATGGTCAACTGTTTGACCCGCATCCTTACCACAATTAGTGATGACTCTATAGCCACTTTCTGCTACGTTTAACTCTTCTACTAGTTTATTAATCACAACAAAAATATGTGCTACTACACTAGAATTTTCTTTCGTGACTTCATTGACATTTCTTATGTGCACTTTAGGTATTACTAAGAAGTGAATAGGCGCTTCTGGCTGTATATCATAAAATGCTAAAACTTTATCATCTTCATATATTTTTTTACTTGGAATATCTCCACTTGCGATTTTACAGAAAATACAATCTGACATTTTTTTCACCTCCTACCTAAAACTATAATCATAGTATAACACTTTTTCATAATTATTTTAACTAATAATCTACTTTTTTATTAAACTAATTTCATTTACTTTCAATAAAATGCTCTTCATCTATAGAATAATTTAATATTTTATTTTTATTCAATAATTTCCCCAATAGCAACTTCACCCTCTGAACCAATTATCTTTACACTCTTAATTTCATTGATAATATTATCATAAGCTCTTGCTTCTACTTTAAGATAATTTTGTGCATATCCTGTGAATACATTTCCATCATTCTTAGTTTCAAATAAAACTTCTAATTCTTGACCTATATTTTCTTTAGCATACTCTGCTTCATTTCTTGCATTAAGCTCTATAAGCTTTTTACTTCTTTCTTCTTTGATGTTACCATCAATTTGATTTTCCATTATAGCAGCTTTAGTCCCTTTTCTTGGGCTATATTTGAATATATGCATTTTAGCAAGTTTTATTCTCTCTAAAAATTCATATGTTTGTGCAAATTCTTCTTCAGTTTCACCAGGGAACCCAACAATTACATCAGTTGTAATAGACACATTCGGGAATTTTTTTCTTAATAAGTTTACTGTAGCCTCATATTCATCTGCTGTATATCTTCTATTCATTCTTTTTAAAGTTTCTGTTGATCCACTTTGTAGTGATAAATGGAAGTTAGGACAAAGCTTTTTAAGCTTAATCATTCTTTCTATATTTTCAGGTGTGCAGAATCCAGGTTCAATTGAACCTATTCTAACTCTTTCCATTCCATCTATTTCTTCAATTTGCTCAAGTATATCTACAAGGCTTACTGTTTTATCTAAATCATGACCATATGATGCTGTATGTATTCCTGATATAACAACTTCTTTAAATCCGTCTTCTGCAAGTTTTGTTACTTCTTGTATAACTCTTCTTGGATCTTTTGACGCAAGAGATCCTCTTGTATAAGGAATTATACAATAAGTACAGAATCTATTACATCCATCTTGAATTTTTAAAAATGCTCTTATTTTTCCTTGATACTCTTTAATATTAAATTCTTCAAATACTTTATTTCTAAGAACTGCTCCAACCTTAACCTGTTGCTTACCCTCATCCTTAGCCTTATTTACATAGTATATTATGTCACCTTTATTTCTTGTTCCTAAAACTACATCTACACCTTCTATTGCTGCAACCTCTGTTGGTGCTATTTGTGAATAACATCCAACAGCAGCTATTATAGCATCAGCATTTTGTCTTCTAGCTTTACTAATCAATTGTCTTGATTTTTTATCTCCCATATTAGTTACAGAACAAGTATTTATAACATATACATCCGCAAAATCTGAATAATCAACAACCTCATATCCTTCTATCACAAATTTCTCTGTCATAGCATCTGATTCATATTTATTAACTCTACATCCTAAAGTAGAAAAAGCGACTTTCATTATATAATTCCTCCTAAATCTCCAAACTCATATTGAAGTAAACTTGCACAAGTAAACCCTGCTGTTTCAGTTCTTAATATTCTTGGGCCAAGTGTTACTATATGAGCATTTATCTCTTTTAATTTTTGTATTTCTTCCTCTTCAAATCCACCCTCTGGGCCTATCATTATAGCAATTTTAATTGGTATATTATTACCTATTTCTCTTGCCATAGTTTTAATTCCATATCCAGTAGCATTTTCATAAGGCACAACAATTAAATCCATTCCCTTCATTTGCTTTAGTGCTTCTTCAAATTCCATTGGTTCTTCAACCTTTGCTATATGACTTCTTTTACTTTGCTTTGATGCCTCTAATGCAATTTTATTAAGTCTATCAAGCTTTT